>NZ_JBHWUU010000068.1:0-57112 GCF_042737375.1 Streptomyces sp. NPDC060000 | reverse complement strand
AGCGACCGGCGGGGGCCGGGCGCTCACCGGTGCGCCGGGCCCGAAGGGGACACGGTGGGTGATCAGTACGCGTAGAAGCCCGAGCCGGTCTTGCGGCCCAGCCGGCCCGCGTCGACCATGCGCTGGAGCAGCGGGGGAGCGGCGTACAGCGGTTCCTTGTACTCGTCGTACATGCTCTGCGCCACCGAGGCGACGGTGTCCAGGCCGATCAGGTCGGACAGCTTCAACGGGCCCATCGGGTGGGCGCAGCCCATCTCCATGCCGTTGTCGATGTCCTCGCGGCTGGCGATGCCCGTCTCGAACATCCGGATCGCGGAGAGCAGATAGGGGATCAGCAGCGCGTTGACGACGAAGCCGGACCGGTCCTGGGCGCGGATCGCGTGCTTGCCCAGCACCTTCTCGGCGAACAGCTGCGCCCGGCTGAGCGTGCCCTCGGAGGTGGTCAGCGCCGGGATCAGCTCGACGAGCTGCTGCACCGGAGCCGGGTTGAAGAAGTGGATGCCGACCACATGGTCGGGCCGCGAGGTGGCGACCGCCAGCTTCACCAGCGGAATGGAGGACGTGTTGGAGGCGAGGATCGCGTCCGGGCGGGTCACGACCTGATCGAGAACCTGGAAGATCTCGGTCTTGACCTGCTCGTTCTCGACCACCGCCTCGATGACCAGGTCGCGGTCGGCGAACTCGCCGAGGTCGGTGGTGAAACTGAGGCGCGCGAGCGCCTCGTCCCGCTCCTCCTCGGAGATCTTGCCGCGCTCGGCGGCCTTGGCCAGGGAGTTCAACAGCCGGGTCCGGCCGATCTCCAAAGCTTCGCCGGTGGTCTCGGCGACCTTGACGTCCAGACCGGCGCGGGCGCAGACCTCGGCGATGCCCGCCCCCATCTGGCCGCAGCCCACCACTCCGACCCGTGAGAGATCTCCCGCTGGGGTGCCCGTCACATCGTCCCTTTCGCCGCGCTGTCTCTGATGGCAGGTGCAGGTCGGCCGGGTCCCGGTCGCCCTGCTCCGATCGTGCACGTTACTAGCAAGTATCGATGATCGATCGCCGGGGTGGAGGCATGCTGGAGCGCGACACGATCCGTGACCGAGCGGATCCGCAGAGTGTGTGGGGATGTGTGCGATGGGGCGACTGACCCGGCGGGCGTTCGCGCTGGCAGCGCTGTCGGCGTTCACCACGACGGGCGCGGCGGCCGCCCCCGTGAGGGAACGGCGGGCGGCGACCGAGATGCGGGGGATGTGGGTGGCGACCGTCACCAACCGCGACTGGCCGTCCCGCCCCGGCCTGACCGCCGCGGCGCAGCGCGCCGAACTGATCGCCATGCTCGACCTGGCGGTGAGCCGGCGGCTCAACACGGTGATCTTCCAGGTGCGGCCCGCGGCCGACGCCCTGTGGCCCTCGCCCTACGAGCCGTGGTCGCAGGTCCTCACCGGCACGCAGGGGAAGTCGCCGGGCTGGGACCCGCTGGGCACGGCCGTCACGCAGGCCCACGCGCGGGGGCTGCAACTGCACGCCTGGTTCAACCCGTACCGGGTCGCGACCCACGACGACCCCACGAGGCTGGTCGCCTCCCACCCCGCGCGCAGGCACCCGCACTGGGTCGTCCCGTTCGGCGGGCGGCTCTACTACAACCCGGGCCTGCCCGAGGTCCGCGCCTTCGTGCAGGACGCGATCCTCGACGCCGTGAAGAAGTACCCCCTGGACGCCGTGCACTTCGACGACTACTTCTATCCGTACCCGGTGGCCGGCCAGACCTTCGACGACGAGGCCGCGTACGACGCCCATGGCAGCGCGTTCCCCAGCCGGGCGGCCTGGCGGCGCGACAACGTCGACCAGCTGGTGCTGGAGACGGCCGCCCGGATCAAGGCCGTACGGCCCGGCACCCAGTTCGGGATCAGTCCCTTCGGGGTGTGGCGCAACGCCTCCACCGACTCGCGCGGCTCGGACACCCGGGCGCTGCAGTCGTACGACGACATCCACGCGGACACCCGCAAATGGGTCCGGGAGGGCTGGATCGACTACGTCGTCCCGCAGCTCTACTGGAACATCGGACTGTCGGCCGCCGACTACGCCAAGCTCGTGCCCTGGTGGGCGGAGGTGGCGAAGGGCAGCCGCACCCGCCTCTATCTCGGTGAAGCCCTGTACCGGGCGGGCGACCCGACGCAGCCCGCGGCCTGGCAGAACCCGGCCGAACTCTCGGACCATCTCGAGCTGGCCGCCGCTCACCCACAGGTGCGCGGGCACGTCTTCTTCGCAGCCAAGGACGTACGGACGGACCCGATCGGGGCGATGGCGCGGGTGGTCGCCGACCACTACCGGCAGCCGGCGGAGCCCCCGCGCTGATCTAGCGCTGTTCTTCTGTCATACGGTGCCGGATCTCGGTGTCGGGGCCGGGCGAGCAGACGCCCACGTGCCCGTCCGTGAAGCGGACGCGGTACGGGGGATTTCCTCCCTGGCCCAGTACTTCGACGATCTCGCCGACCTTGTCGTGTTGCCCGACCACCCTGCCGTGCTGGACAAGCTGGTCGCCCGTGGTTGCGCGCATCTGCGAGGCCTCCTCACCGGGTTCGGGACCGGCGCTGCCTTCTGCCGGGACTAGCCGCGCGCCCGCTGTGTGACGGCGATGCAGACGAGCACGGCGGCAGCCGTCAGCGGAGCGGCGGGCGTGAGGTGCTCGCCCAGCAGCAGCACCGACCACACCAGTGTGAGCAGGGGCTGGGCCAACTGCAACTGGCTGGCCTTGGGAATGCCGATGGCGGCCATGCCCCGGTACCAGACGACCAGGCCGAGGAACTGCGAGCCCGCCGCCACCCACAGCAGCCCGGCCACGCTGTGCGCGGTCAGGCGGGCGCCTTCGTGGGCCAGGGCGAGCACGGCTGCGGGCACGGTGAGCGGCAGGCAGAACACCAGCGCCCAGCCGATGACCTGCCACCCCGGCACGACCCGGGCCAGCCGGCCCCCCTCGGTGTAGCCGGCCGCGCACACCAGCAGCGCCCCGAACAGGTACAGGTCGGCGGTGGTCAGGGCCCCGCCGCTCTGCTGCACGGTGAACGCCACCACCGCGGCGGCACCAGCCAGCGCGGCCGCCCAGAAGGTGCGGGAGGGGCGGGTCCCCATGCGCAGGGCGGACAGCAGCGCGGTCGTCAGCGGGAGCAGACCGACCACGACGGCGGCGTGCGCGGTGGTGGACGTCCGCAAAGCGAGCGTGGTGAGCAGCGGGAAGCCGACGACGACCCCGGCGGCCACGACGGCGAGTCCCGCCCAGTGCCGCCGGGCGGGCGGCGGGACCCGGAGGGCGAGCAGACACGCGCCCGCGATCAGCGCGGCCAGGACGCTGCGCACGGCGACGAGCGCCCAGGGGCCGAAGCCCTCGAGACCCCAAGCGGTCGCGGGGAAGGTGAGGGAGAAGGCGACGACCCCGAGGGCGGCCAGGAGGGTGCCGTAGCCCCCCGTCCGTGAGATGCCGGCCGGGGTGCTGTCCGGACTGTCGGCCGGGGGCCTGTCCGCACTGCCGTCCGTAGTGCCGTACGGAGTGCCGTCAGCGGTGCTCACCGCTATCGCGGGTCGCTCGGTAGCGCTACTCTCTGTCTTCATGCAAGAGCGTAGCAGTGTGAGTGAGCTGGCGGATCAGCTGCGGCGGGAGTTCGACCGCTACTCTCCCGGTGGAAAGCTCCCGTCGAGCCGGGCTCTGGTCGAACGGTTCAGGGTGAGCCCCGTGACCGTCTCGCGGGCGCTGGCGCAGCTCGCCGCCGAGGGGCTGGTGGTCACCCGGCCCGGTGCGGGCGCCTTCCGGGCCCGGCCGTCGTCCGCGACCGCCGCCCCCGCCGGAGACACCTCCTGGCAGGAGGTCGCGCTGAGCGCGGACGGCGCCGCCGACCTCGTCCCGCGCTCGGTGGACGCCGCCGGCGTCACCGTCTCGCTGGCCGCCCCGCCGCCCGGCGTGATCGAGTTCAACGGCGGCTATCTGCATCCCTCGTTGCAGCCGGAGCGGGCGATGGCCGCGGCGCTGGCCCGGGCCGGGCGGCGGCCCGGCGCATGGGGCCGGCCGCCCATGGAGGGCCTGCCCGAGCTGCGCGAGTGGTTCGCGCGGACCATCGGCGGCTCCGTCGGCGCGGCCGAGGTGCTGGTCAGCGGAGGCGGCCAGGCGTCACTCACCACCGCCCTGCGCGCCCTCGCCCCGCCCGGGGCCCCGGTCCTCGTCGAGTCGCCCACCTACCCGGGCATGCTCGCGATCGCCAGGGCGGCGGGACTGCGCCCGGTACCGGTCCCGGTCGACCCCGACGGCGTCCGGCCGGAACTGCTCGCCGACGCGTTCCGGGCGACCGGCGCCCGGGTCTTCGTCTGCCAGCCGCTGTTCCAGAACCCGACCGGCGCCGTCCTCGCCGCCGACCGGCGCCGGCAGGTGCTGCGCATCGCGCGGGAGGCGGGCGCGTTCATCGTCGAGGACGACTTCGTGCGGCGGCTCGCGCACGAGGACGCCGGGCAGCTGCCGCGCCCGCTCGTCGCCGACGACCCCGACGGCGTCGTCGTCCACGTCGGCTCGCTGACCAAGGCGACCTCGCCGAGTTTCAGGGTCAGCGCGCTGGCCGCCCGCGGCCCGGTGCTGGAACGCCTGCGGGCCATCCAGGTCGTCGACAGCTTCTTCGTGCCCCGCCCGCTGCAGGAAGCGGCCCTCGAACTCGTCGGCTCGCCTGCCTGGCCGCGTCATCTGCGGTCCGTGGCAGCCGAGTTGAGGGCCCGGCGGGACGCGATGACCGCCGCGCTGCGGCTGCGGCTGCCCGAACTGTCCCTCCCGCACATCCCGTCCGGCGGCTACCACCTGTGGCTGCGCCTGCCCGACGGCACCGGGAGCACCTCCCAGGCCTTCGGCTCCGGGGGAGAAAGCGCGTTCACCGCCGCCGCCCTGCGTGCGGGCGTGGCCCTCACCCCCGGCCGGCCCTACTTCAGCGCCGAACCGCCGGCCGCCCATGTGCGGTTGAGTTTCGCGGCCGTCGGCGGGACGGAGGAGATCGCGGAGGGGGTGCGGCGGCTGCGGGCGGCGTGCGACGAGGTGTTCCCCGCAAATGGTTCGACATCGTGAACGCGACCCTGTGAGGATCCGGCCATGAACGCCACCCCGCCCCTCGCCGAGGGCTACGAGATCTCCGCCGACCCCGCCCGCCTCGACGCCGGGCGCGTGCACCACTGGCTCTCCACGGACGCGTACTGGGCGACCGGGCGCGAGCGGGAGAAGCAGGACCGGGCGATCGCCGGATCACTGAACTTCGGCGTCTACGACACCGCGTCGCGGGAGCAGGTCGCCTACGCGCGGGTCGTGACCGACCTCGCCACCTTCGCATGGCTGTGCGATGTCTACGTGGATCCGGCGGTCCGGGGCAAGGGCATCGGGACGGCTCTCGTCGCCGCCGTACGCGACCATCTGCGTCCGCACGGGCTGCGCCGGGTCCTGCTCGCCACGCACGACGCGCACGGGGTCTACGAGCAGGTCGGCTTCGAGCCGCTGGAGAAGCCGGACCGGTGGATGGCGCTGATCTTCGAGAAGCCCGGGGTGGCGTGAACGGGGCGGCGTGAACGGGGCGGCAGGAACGCGGCGCTGATTTCAGGGGACTTTTCCGGTAGATCCTGACCCGTCGGTAAGTTTTCCTCCGGCCGTGGCCCAACACCTCTTGACCTGCTCACTTGTGCGGCTCACCATCACCGCATGCCACTTCGGGTCACGTTCGTCGCCGCTGCTCGCAGCTCCTCGCTGCTCGCGGAACGCTTCGAGGACGACCGGCCACAGGACCAGGACGGCTGGGGTGAGGTGCTGCGCGTGGCCGACGCCCTGCTGCCGCTCGCGGCCGCCGAGCTGCGCTACTGCTCGCCGACCCCGCGCAGCCGGGCCACCGGCGACGCGCTCGGCTACGCCCCGCTGGTGCAGCTCGCCCTGCGGGACTGCGACATGGGCCGATGGCGCGGCTTCACCCTGGGTGAGGCGATGGCCCGCGAGCCGGAGGCCGTGGACGCCTGGCTCGCCGACCCGCTCGCCACTCCGCACGGCGGCGAGTCGCTGCTGGCGTTCATCTCCCGCGTCGGCGGCTGGCTCGACACGCGGCCGGTGGGGGACGGCGGCCGCATCGTCGCCGTCGCCGAGCCGAGCGTGATCCGTGCGGCCCTGGTGTACGCGCTCAAGGCGCCGCCCTCGACGTACTGGAACATCGATGTGCGTCCGCTGTCCACGTCCACCGTCACGGGCCGGGGCGGTCGCTGGAACCTCCGGCTAGAAGGCGCCCCGGTTCAGCCGACGCGCGCGTAGTCGGTGGTGAGCACCAGATCCTTGGCCGGTCCCGCCACCCGCCAGACCGTCCGCCAGTGGTCCGCGCCGCGCACGGTGAACTCGCCCCGGTAGAGGTCCGCGGAGCAGGGGTGGTCGGCCACGTGCCGCCCGGTGGTCAGGTCCAGGTGGTGGAAGGGGCGGCCGTCGGCGAACCGTACGTCCGCCGTACCGGCCGTCCGCCCCGGGAGGAAGCGCAGGGTGCGCTCGGCGGGCCGGGGGACCCCGAGCCAGACGAACGTGCCGGACTCCCGGTGCAGCAGCCCGCGCCCGTCCAACGGGCTGAACGCGGTCACTCCCTCGAAGCGGCCCTCGTCGCCGCTCTTCCGGTCCCGCACCGACCGCTCCACCCGCCAGCTCCCCGCCAGGTACGCCAGTACGTCCGGCACTGGCCGGAACTCGCCCATCGGGTGCCGCCCTTCGTCACAGCCGTCGCCGTAAGCCCCATTGACGCGTCTCGGCCTCCTCCCTATCTTGCCGTTCGAAGTGCTGATCGCCGTTCTGTATATCGAACAACTGGCATCCCCTGACATACACCTCGCATCACTGAGCCGCGGAGTCATCCATGTCACGCAGCACCACCCGCACCCGCTGGAGACTGGGTCTCATCACCACCGCCCTTCTGACGGCCACCGCCCTCGTCCCCGTCCCGGCGCACGCCGAGGCCGTGACCGACTACGTCATCACCGTCGATCCCACCGCCAGGGGCGCGAAGATCGACGACTCGATGTACGGCGTGTTCTTCGAGGACATCAACCGGGCGGCCGACGGCGGCCTGTACGCCGAACTCGTGCAGAACCGGTCCTTCGAGTACTCCACCGTCGACAACAGGTCGTACACCCCGCTGACCTCCTGGACGGTCGACGGCGCCGCGCAGGTCATGGACGACGCCGGCCGTCTCAACGACCGCAACCGCAACTACCTCTCCCTGGCCGCCGGTTCGTCCGTGACCAACGCCGGATACAACACCGGGGTCCGGGTCGAGCAGGGCAAGAAGTACGAATTCTCGGTGTGGGCCCGCGCCGAGAGCGGCAGCGCGCTCACCGTGAGCCTCCAGGACGCCGACGGCGCGCTGGCCACCGCCCGCAGGGTCGATGTGCGCACGGGTGGCTGGGCCCGGTACCGGGCGGCCTTCACCGCGAACCGCACGAGCAGCGCCGGCCGCCTGACCGTGGCCTCCTCGGCCGCGGCCGCCCTCGACATGGTGTCCCTGTTCCCCCGGGACACGTACAAGAACGAACCCAACGGTCTGCGCAAGGATCTCGCCGAGAAGATCGCCGCCCTGCACCCGGGCTTCGTGCGCTTCCCCGGCGGCTGTCTGGTGAACACCGGCTCCATGCAGGACTACAGCGAGGCCTCCGGCTGGCAGCGCGCCCGCTCCTACCAGTGGAAGGACACCGTCGGGCCGGTCGAGGAGCGCGCCGTCAACTCCAACTTCTGGGGATACAACCAGAGTTACGGCCTCGGCTACTACGAGTACCTCCGCTTCGCCGAGGACATCGGCGCGATGCCGCTGCCCGTCGTGCCGGCCCTGGTGACCGGCTGCGGCCAGAACGGGGCCGTCGTCGACGACGCGCTGCTGAAGCGCCACATCCAGGACACCCTGGACCTCATCGAGTTCGCCAACGGGCCGGTCACCTCCACCTGGGGCAGGAAGCGTGCCCGGATGGGCCACCCCGAGCCCTTCCACCTCACCCACCTCGAGGTCGGCAACGAGGAGAACCTGCCCGTCGAGTTCTTCGCCCGCTTCAAGCAGTTCCGCGCCGCGATCGAGGCGAAGTACCCGGACATCACCGTCATCTCCAACTCAGGCCCCGACGACTCGGGTTCGACCTTCGACACGGCCTGGCAGCTCAACCGGGACGCGGACGTCGCGATGGTCGACGAGCACTACTACAACAGCCCGCAGTGGTTCCTCCAGAACAACGACCGCTACGACTCCTACGACCGCGGCGGCCCCAAGGTCTTCCTCGGCGAATACGCCTCCCAGGGCAACGCCTTCAAGAACGGCCTCGCCGAAGCCGCCTACATGACCGGCCTCGAGCGCAACGCCGACGTCGTGAAACTCGCCTCCTACGCGCCGCTGTTCGCCAACGAGGACTATGTGCAGTGGAGCCCTGACATGGTGTGGTTCAACAACCACGACTCCTGGAACTCGGCCAACTACGAGGTCCAGAAGCTGTTCATGACGAACGTCGGGGACCGGGTGGTGCCGTCGACGGCCACCGGGACCCCGTCCCTCCAGGGCCCGATCACCGGCGCCGTCGGACTGTCGACCTGGGCCACCGGCGCGGCCTACGACGACGTGCGGGTGACCGACGCCGACGGCGACGCGCTGCTGAGCGACGACTTCTCCGGCGACACCTCGAACTGGACGCACACGGGCGGCGGCAGCTGGTCGCTCCAGGACGGGCAGTACGTGCAGACCGACACCGCCGCCGAGAACACCATGGTCTCGGCCGGTGACGCCGCCTGGCACGACTACGACCTGCACGTGAAGGCCACCAAGAAGTCCGGCAAGGAGGGCTTCCTGGTCGCCTTCGGCGTCAAGGACACCGGCAACTACTACTGGTGGAACCTGGGCGGCTGGAACAACACCCGGTCCGCCGTCGAGCAGGCCGTGGACGGCGGCAAGTCGACGCTGATCTCCAGGGCCGGGTCCGTCGAGACGGGCCGCGCCTACGACGTCGACGTCAAGGTGCGGGGCCGCCAGGTCACGCTCTACCTCGACGGCCAGGAGTGGGGCAGCTTCACCGACGACAAGCCGGCCGAACCGTTCCGCCAGGTCGTCACCAGGGACAAGAAGACCGGCGACCTGATCGTCAAGGTCGTCAACGCCCAGTCCGCGGAAGCCCGTACGGCGATCGACCTCGGCGGCGCCAAGGTCGCGTCCAGGGCGAAGGTGACCACGCTGGCCGCCGCGCCGGACGCGGTCAACACGGAGGCCGCGACCGCGGTCGCCCCGGTGACCTCCACCTTCACCGGGGTCACCGGCGAGTTCACCTACACCTTCCCGGCGAACTCGATCACCTTCCTGCGGATCAGGCAGCGCTAGCGGATCCCGACGGGCGTGCGCGGCCGCCGCTCACGCCCGTCGGGCCTCCCGCATCCCGGTCGTGGCGCCCTCGGCGGCCTGCACCTTCGCGACCGTGCCGGACCCCGCCCCGGGCACGGTCCAGGAGCCGAGGAACGCCTGCCCCGGCCGGCTCCCCAGGGGCGTCTTGACCAGCCGGCGCACCGCAGGGACGCCGTCCACGGAGCCGGGCACCGCCTCGATCAGCCCGCCGCCGGCCCCGGCCACGAGGTGCGTGAGCCCCGTGGCGAGCCGCTGCGGCTCCTGCACCGGCGCGGGCAGGTCCGGGACGAGCGGGAAGAAGTGGACCGACAGGACGAGTCCCGCCACGTCGGTCCACACCCCCGGCTCGCGCGCGGTGAAGCCGGTCGGTCCAGGCCGGTCATCGGTGACATGGCGATCACCGGGTCGAGGTTACGCAGCCCGGGGGTCCGGGCAAAGATCACTCCGGGGCCCCACCCAGGCCCACCCCCGCATGGATTGCATAAACGTGCAGCGAAACGTATAGTCATGCCATCCAGGAGGAGGAGTCATGGTGGTACGTGCGGCGGTGGCCGGAGCGAGCGGGTACGCGGGCGGAGAGCTGCTGCGCCTGCTCCTCACGCACCCCGGGATCGAGATCGGCGCCCTGACCGGCAATTCCAACGCCGGCCAGAAGCTGGGCGCGCTCCAGCCGCATCTGCTGCCGCTGGCCGACCGGGTCCTCCAGGAGACCACCGCCGAGGTCCTCGCCGGACACGACGTCGTCTTCCTCGCCCTGCCGCACGGCCAGTCCGCCGCCGTCGCCGAACAGCTCGGCCCGGAGGTCCTCGTCGTCGACATGGGCGCCGACTTCCGGCTGAGGGACGCGGCCGACTGGGAGCGGTTCTACGGTTCCGCGCATGCCGGGACCTGGCCGTACGGCCTCCCCGAACTGCCGGGCGGCCGCGCGGCGCTGGAGGGGTCCAAGCGCATCGCGGTCCCCGGTTGCTACCCCACGGCCGTCTCGCTCGCGCTCTTCCCCGCGTACGCGGCCGGCCTGGCCGAGCGGGAGGCCGTGATCGTCGCCGCCTCCGGCACCTCAGGCGCCGGCAAGTCGCCCAAGACGCATCTGCTGGGCTCCGAGGTCATGGGCTCGGTCTCCCCGTACGGCGTCGGCGGCGGCCACCGTCACACGCCCGAGATCATCCAGAACCTGAGCGCGGCGGCGGGCGAGCCGGTCGCCGTCTCCTTCACGCCCACCCTGGTGCCGATGTCCCGCGGCATCCTCGCCACGTGCAGCGCCAGGGCGAAGCCCGGCGTCACCGCCGAGACCGTCCGCGCCGCCTACGAGAAGGCCTTCGCCGACGAGCCCTTCGTGCACCTGCTGCCCGAGGGCCGGTGGCCCGTCACGGCGTCCGTTCACGGTTCCAACGCCGTTCAGGTGCAGGTCGCCTACGACGAGGCCGTGGGGCGCATCATCGCCATCAGTGCCATCGACAACCTGACCAAGGGCACCGCGGGCGGCGCCCTCCAGAGCATGAACATCGCCCTCGGACTCGACGAGAGCACCGGGCTTTCCACGATCGGAGTCGCACCGTGAGCGTCACGGCAGCCAAGGGATTCACGGCGGCGGGCATCGCCGCCGGGATCAAGCAGAACGGCAACCCGGACCTGGCCCTCGTGGTCAACAACGGGCCCCGTCTGTCCGCCGCGGGCGTCTTCACCTCCAACCGCGTGAAGGCCGCGCCGGTGCTGTGGTCCGAGCAGGTCCTCAAGAGCGGACAGCTGTCCGCGGTGATCCTCAACTCGGGTGGCGCCAACGCCTGTACGGGGCCGAAGGGCTTCCAGGACACCCACGCGACCGCGGAGAAGACGGCCGAGTCCCTCAACAGCGCGGGGCTCGACGAGACGGGCGGCCACGCCGCCGGCACGATCGCCGTGTGCTCGACCGGCCTCATCGGTGTGCTCCTGCCGATGGACAAGCTCCTGCCGGGCGTCGACAAGGCCGTCGCGCAACTCAGCCCGCACGGCGGCGAGAAGGCCGCCATCGCCATCAAGACCACCGACACGCTCCACAAGACGTCAGTGGTCACCAAGGACGGCTGGACCGTCGGCGGCATGGCCAAGGGTGCGGGCATGCTCGCTCCCGGCCTCGCCACCATGCTGGTCGTCCTCACCACCGACGCCGACGTCGACAGCGAGACCCTGGACAAGGCGCTGCGCGCCGCCACCAGGGTCACCTTCGACCGTGTCGACTCCGACGGCTGTATGTCGACCAACGACACCGTGCTGCTGCTCGCCTCCGGAGCCTCCGAAGTCACCCCCGAATACGAGGAGTTCGCCGCCGCCGTACGGACCGTCTGCGACGACCTCGGCCAGCAGCTGATCCGGGACGCCGAGGGCGCGAGCAAGGACATCAAGGTCGAGGTGGTCAACGCGGCGAGCGAGGACGAGGCCGTAGAGGTGGGCCGCTCCATCGCCCGCAACAACCTCCTCAAGTGCGCGATCCACGGTGAGGACCCCAACTGGGGCCGCGTGCTCTCCGCGATCGGCACCACCCGGGCCGCCTTCGAGCCGGACCGGCTCAACGTCGCCATCAACGGCGTCTGGGTCTGCAAGAACGGTGGCGTCGGCGAGGACCGCGAGAAGGTCGACATGCGCTACCGCGAGGTGCACATCGTCGCCGACCTGGCCGCCGGCTCCGAGACCGCCACCATCTGGACCAACGACCTCACCGCGGACTACGTCCACGAGAACAGCGCATACTCGTCATGAGCACTACCCGTAAGCACACCGCCCTGCCCAAGGCCCAGATCCTCATCGAGGCGCTGCCCTGGCTGACCCGGCACCACGGCAGGACCGTCGTCATCAAGTTCGGCGGCAACGCCATGATCGACGAGGACCTGAAGGCCGCCTTCGCCCAGGACGTCGTCTTCCTGCGGCAGGCCGGTCTGCATGTCGTCGTCGTGCACGGCGGCGGCCCGCAGATCAGCGCCGCCCTCGACAAGCACGGCATCGTCAGCGAGTTCAAGGCCGGCCTGCGCGTCACCACCGAGGACGCCATGGACGTCGTACGGATGGTGCTCGCCGGGCAGGTCCAGCGTGAGCTGGTCGGACTGCTCAACCAGCACGGGCCGCTCGCCGTCGGGTTGACCGGCGAGGACGCGCACACCATCACCGCCACCAAGCACCAGCCCGAGATCGACGGCGAGTTGGTCGACATCGGGCGGGTCGGCGAAATCACCGCGATCGACACGGGCGCCATCGAGGCGCTGCTCGCGGACGGCCGTATCCCGGTCGTCTCGTCGATCGCCCGCTCCCAGGACGACGGACATGTCTACAACGTCAATGCTGATACGGCGGCTGCGGCACTCGCTGCGGCACTTGGCGCCGAAACCCTCATGGTCCTCACGGACGTCGAGGGCCTCTACGAGGACTGGCCGAACAGCGACGAGGTGATCAGCCGCCTCACCGCTTCCCAACTGGAGAAGCTGCTGCCGGAGTTGAGCTCCGGGATGGTCCCGAAGATGGAGGGCTGTCTGCACGCCGTGCGAGGCGGCGTGAACACCGCCCGCGTCATCGACGGGCGGGTGCAGCACTCGATCCTGCTGGAGATCTTCACCGACGAGGGCATCGGCACGATGGTCGTGCCCGACGAGAAGCCGCACGCAGAGCCGGCCGCGCGGCCGGACGCACAGGGGGAGCCGTCATGAGCAACCAGGAACTGACCGCGCGGTGGCAGGGCGCGCTCATGAACAACTACGGCACCCCGCTGCTGCCCCTCGTGCGCGGTGCGGGCAGCCGGGTCTGGGACGCCGACGGCAAGGAGTACCTCGACTTCGTCGGCGGCATCGCGGTCAACGCGCTCGGCCACGCCCATCCGGCCGTCGTCGACGCCGTGAGCCGGCAGATCGGCTCCCTGGGCCACATCTCCAACTTCTTCATGGCCGAGCCGACCGTCACGCTCGCCGAACGGCTGCTCCAGCACTTCGGCCGGGACGGCAGGGTCTTCTTCTGCAACTCGGGCGCCGAGGCCAACGAGGCCGCCTTCAAGATCGGCCGGCTGACCGGGCGGACCCACGTGGTCGCCACCGAGGGCGCCTTCCACGGCCGGACCATGGGCGCCCTCGCGCTCACCGGCCAGCACGGCAAGCGGGACCCGTTCCTGCCGCTGCCCGGCGACGTCACGCACGTGCCGTTCGGCGACGCGCAGGCGCTGGCCGCCGCGGTCACCGAGGAGACGGCGCTCGTCGTCCTCGAGCCGATCCAGGGCGAGCTGGGCGTCGTGGTGCCGCCGGCCGGCTATCTCAAGGCCGCCCGCGCGATCACCGCCGCGACCGGCGCGCTGCTGGTCCTCGACGAGGTGCAGACCGGCGTCGGCCGGACCGGGCACTGGTTCGAGTACCAGGCCCACGAGGGCGTCCTGCCGGACGTCGTGACGCTGGCGAAGGGCCTCGGCGGCGGGCTGCCGCTCGGCGCCACGGTGGCCTTCGGGCGCGCCGCGGAGCTGCTCCGGCCCGGCCACCACGGCACAACCTTCGGCGGCAACCCCGTCGCCTGCGCCGCCGGACTCGCCGTTCTCGACACCATCGAGAACGAGGGGTTGCTGGAGAACGTCAAGCGGCAGAGCGAGAAGTTGCGGGACGGAATCGAGGGTGCGGGTCACTCGTTGATCGATTATGTCCGGGGCGCGGGCCTGCTCCTGGGTATCGTGCTCACCGAGCCCCGCGCGCCCCAGGTGCGGACGGCGGCTCAGGAGGCCGGATTCCTGGTGAACGTGCCCGCCCCCGACGTCGTCCGGCTGATGCCGCCGCTGAACCTCGGCGACGACGAGGTGGAGGCGTTCCTCGGGGCGCTGCCCGGCATCCTCGACGCAGCCGCGGCGAGCGGGGAGTGACGATCCGGAGAACCGGAGAATGAGACGACGATGAGCCACGCGCAGGACCATGAGCAGGCCGGGGTCAACGGACCCGCCGTGCCGCAGACCCGCACCGCGCGTCACCGCCGGATCGTGGACATCCTCAACCGGCAACCGGTGCGGTCGCAGAGCCAGTTGGCGAAGCTGCTGGCCGACGACGGGCTGAGCGTCACCCAGGCGACGCTCTCGCGGGACCTGGACGAGCTGAACGCGGTGAAGATCCGCAACAACGACGGCGACCTGATCTACGCGGTGCCCAGTGAGGGGGGTTTCCGGACCCCCCGGGCGCCGCTGGGGGAGTCGGCGAAGGAGGAGCGGATGCGGCGGCTGTCGCAGGAGCTGCTGATCTCCGCGGAGGCGTCGGCCAACCTCGTGGTCCTGCGTACCCCGCCGGGTGCGGCCCAGTTCCTCGCCTCGGCGATCGACCAGGCCGAGCTGCAGGACATCCTCGGGACGATCGCGGGTGACGACACGTTGCTGCTGATCAGCCGGGAGCCGACGGGCGGGCAGGCGCTGGCGGACCACTTGCTGCGCCTGGCCCAGAACGGGCACTAGCGGCCGGCGCCGCGCTTGCGGGGTCGGACGGCGCAGTCCGTCCCGCCGCCGTCCGGCGCGCGGTACGGACCCGGGTGGCGGCCCCTGGGAGGGGCTGTCCGATGTGTTCCGGGTGCGGGTCGGTTGGGGCTGGTCGCGCGGTTCCAGGCGCCCGTGGGTGGGCGGGTGCCGGAGTGTGCGTCGAGTGCGGGTGGGGGATGGCCGCGCGGTTCCCCGCGCCCCTGGGCGGGCGTCGGCGGCCGGGGTTCACGGGGGCGTGGGTGTCAGCCCAGTCGGCCGGCCAGCCCGCCGGTGCACCGCACCTCGTCGCCCGCCGTGATCAGCAGCGCCTCGACGTCCGGGAGCGCCTCCAGCCATGCCAGCGCCTCCCGCGAGCCCATCGCGAAGGCCGCGGTGGCCCAGCAGTCCGCCCAGGTCAGCTGCGGTGCCACCACGGTCACGGCGACCAGGTCGGTCACCGCGGACCGGCCTGTGCGCGGGTCGACGATATGCGCCCCCCGCTCCGCCGTACCCGACGTGGCCACCGCCAGTTCGTCGACGCCCGCCGCCGACACCACCGCCGCGAGTCCGCCCGGCCGCAGTGGATCCGACACCCCGACCCGCCACGGCCGCTCCGGTCCGGGGACGCCGAGCAACTGCACGTCCCCGCCCCCGTTGACGCTCACCCCGCTCACGCCCGCCGCCGCGACCAGACGGGCCGCGCGTTCGGCGGCCCAGCCCTTCACGACGCCGGTCGGGTCCAGCCGCCCCTGGTAGCGCATGCTGAACCAGCCGTCGCTCACCCGCTCCGCCTCGGCGCCCAGCTCCAGCACCTCGGCCACTTCCGGATCGCACTCCTCGACGGTCAGCTCACCGCGTACCAGCCGGGACACCTGGCTGTCCTCGCGGTAGGTGCTGAACACCTCGTTCACCCGGTGCAGCGAGGCGATCGCCTCCTCCAGCGCCGCCCTCACCGCCCCGGCCTCCCCGCCGCGTACGTCGAAGGAGAAGACGGTCCCCATGACCTCTTCCGCATGACGCAGCACGGCGGGAGCCGCCGCCGACTCGGCCACGGTGTCAGCCACCGGCCTTCGCCTTGTCGAGCGCCGACTGCAGCGACTTCTTGTAGCCCTCGCTGGTGTAGGTGGCGCCGGAGACGGAGTCGATGTCGGCGGTGCCCGCCGCGACGGCCTCCTGGTTGAGCTTGGGGACGGAGAGCGCGGTCTTCTGGTCGCTGGTGCCGCCCTTGGGCGCCTGCACGGCCTCGGCCTTGGAGATCTTGCCGCCGGCCACCGTGATCCGCACCTGAACCGGCCCGTACTGTGTCTGCGCGACGGTGCCGGTCACGGTCTTGGCCTGCGCGGCCCCCGAGGAGGACCCCGCGTTCCCCGAGCCGGACGACGAACCGGAAGACGAACCCGCACCGGCCTTCGCCTTGTCGAGCGCCGACTGCAGCGACTTCTTGTAGCCCTCGCTGGTGTAGGTGGCGCCGGAGACGGAGTCGATGTCGGCGGTGCCCGCCGCGACGGCCTCCTGGTTGAGCTTGGGGACGGAGAGCGCGGTCTTCTGGTCGCTGGTGCCGCCCTTGGGCGCCTGCAGGGCCTCGGCCTTGGAGATCTTGCCGCCGGCCACCGTGATCCTGACCTGAACGGCGCCGTACTGCGTCTGCACCGCGTCCCCGGTGAAGGCGCCGGAGGCCTGTGCGCTGCCGGACCCCTGGGAGGACCCGGACCCGGCGCTCGCGTTCGCCTTGTCGATCGCCGACTGGAGGGACTTCTTGTAGCCCTCGCTGGTGTACGTGGCGCCCGACACCGTGTCGACGTTCGCGCTCTGCTTGGCGACGACGTCGGCGTTGAGCTTCGGGACGGCGAGTGCGGTCTTCTGGTCGCTGGTGCCGCCCTTCGGCGCCTGGACGGCCTCCGACTTGGTGATCTTGTTGTCGACGACGGTGATCCGGACCTGCACGGCCCCGTACTGCGTCTGCGCCGCGTCACCTGTCATCGTCCCCGACACGACCGCTCCGGACCCGCCCTGCGCCGCTTCCTGGGCCGCCGTGCCCGCCCCCGACGCCTGCGCGGCGCCCGGGTCGGTCGACGGCTTCAGCGACAGCAGCAGCACGACCCCGGACACGGTGGCGGCGGTGGCGAGTACGACGCGTCGAAGAGGGTGGCTCTTCCTCATCGCTTCCTGAGCTCCTGATTCCCGTTGGTGGCGAGGTTCCCGTGCGTGCGGGTCGCTCACATCTCGAACGACTCGTGGTGGATGCGGCGGGCGGGGACCCCGGCGCCGCGCAGTGCCTCGTACACCCCTTGGGCGAAGCCGTTCGGTCCGCACATGAAGACGTCGTGGCTGTCGATGTCGGGGATCTTCCGCTGGAGGGACTCCGCCGAGATGTCGGGGCGTTCCCCGTCGGGGCTGTTCACGGCGTACATCAGCCGCGCCCCGCGCTCGTCGGCGATCTTCGCCAGTTCGTCCCACAGCGCCAGGTCCTGCGTGCTGTTGGCCCGGTAGAGCAGGGTGATGTCACCGGCCGCGCCCGGCAGCGTCTCGAACAGCGCCCGCATCGGAGTGATGCCGACGCCGCCGGCCACCAGCAGCACCTTGCCGCGGCTGCGCCGGGATGCCGTCATCGCGCCGTACGGACCCTCGGCCCACACCTTCGTGCCCGGCCGCAGTTCACGCAGCGCGGCGCTGTGGTCGCCGATCGCCTTGACGGTGATGCGCAGCAGGTCAGGGCGGGGGGCCGCCGACAGCGAGTACGGGTGGGAGCTGAACCGCATCCCCGGTGCCAGGAACCGCCACCGGAAGAACTGTCCGGCCTCCGCGCCCATCCGGTGCAGCTTGCGCCCGCCGATCAGCACCGACACGATGCCCGGCGTCTCCTCGATGACCGCCTCGACGCGCAGCCGGTGCCGCAGGTTCAGCCGCACCGGCGCGATGACGCGGTACCAGAGGACCAGCGCGGTGACCGAGCCGTACAGCCCGTACCAGACGGTCTTCGCGGTCGGTTCGATCGCGAAGTCGTTGCCGGTGGTGATCTGGTGCCAGAACGTCAGGAACACGGCCGCGTACGTCAGCAGATGGATGTGGTACCAGGTGTCGTACGGCATCCGGCGGCGCACCGGTCCGATCGACACCAGCCCGATGAGCAGGAACAGGCCGGTGCCGATGGCCGCCTTGCCCATGTCCGGCAGCTGGTTGATGGAGTCGATCGTCTGCTGGACGATGTCCCCCAGCGTCTTGCCGGCCTGGAGCGCGTACCCCCACATGATGAGGAAGACGTGCGCGAAGACCAGGCAGAGCGTGTACCGGCCGCTCATCGCGTGCCAGCGCGCCACCCGGTCCGAGCCCACCCGCCGCTCCAGCGCCGGCACCCGGGCCATCTGCAGTACGACGAGGGCCATCAGGTACCCGGCGAGCAGCCCGGTGATCCGTCCTGCGTTGAGGATCTTGCTGTTGTCGTCCGCGATGTTCGGCGTGTTGTGCCACCACAGCCACAGCACACCCGCCGCGCCCGCCCATACGGCGAGCAGCAACGGGACGGCCGGGGAGCGGCGCGGGCGGATGCGGCGCATCGTCTGGCGGCGGGCGGCACGGCCGCCGGCGATCGTCGTGGTCACTGTTCCTCCGTGGATACGGACCCTTGGCCCTCAAATACGGGCCGCGGTCGCGGAGTGTTCAGCGTCAGGCGGACCCGGTTACCGGAGGCGACCGCCGACAGCCGGGTCGGCCGGACGCCGGTGGTTCGACGGAGGGTGTTCATGTGAGGCTCAGTAGCGGGTGATCGCCGTCGGGCCGCCGGCCGTGCCGATCGCGAGGTGCGGCCCTCCCTCCGGCCGGGCCCAGGTCACGATCCGCCGCATCGCCCCCACCGGCACCGACACGCAACCGGCGGTCGCCCCCCGCCCGCTCACGTGCAGGAAGATTCCCGCCCCGCGGCCCCGCACCGGCTTGCCGTAGTTGAACCCGATGACCAGCGCGTACGCGTACTGCGTCCGGTACGTGACCAGGTGCTCGGACTCGGCGGCCCGGCAGTGCGCCGGCCGGGGCTCGGTCCACCGGTTGTAGGCGCGGGAGGCGTTGTCCTGACACCACCAGGAATTCCGGCGCACCGGGCGGTACGCGTACGAGGTCCCGCGCGGCGCCGGCTGGATGCCGAAGGCGTACGGGAGGCCGTACACGCCCGTCGGCGTGGTGTTGCTGCCCTGCCGGCGGGCGGTGCCCTCGACCAGGCCCTTCGCACCGAACCGCGCGGGAGTGGAACCGGTCGGCACCCAGCGCCCGTTGCGCAGGTCCCACCAGATGAGCGTGCCCGAGGTGGACCCGGTCCGCGGGGCCACGGCGGTGATCAGCTGGGTGCCGCCGCCGGTGTCCGCCATCCGCGCGGGCAGCGGCGCGTGGGCCCCGGTGCCCGGAGCCGCGCCGAGCAGGACGAGGGATGCGCAGACGAGGGCGGTGGCGACGACGCGAGGGCGCATGATCAGACGCTAAGCGCGGGCGGCGGCACCGGCAGGCCGGGTGGGCCGACCGTGCACGGGGCCGGCAGCCCGCGACGGCCGCCCAGGTCACCGGAGCCGGTGGGTTGAGCTGGTCCGCCCGGTCCTCGAAGGCGTACAGCAGCAGGTCGGTCACTCGAAGACGTCCCTCGACCTGGGGTCCTCGACCGGGCTGAGGGAACGGTCGTTCGGCACACCCTCCCGGACTTCAGCCGCCGAGGCAGGTGAACCCCGACGGGACCCCGGGCTGGTCGGGCTGGTCCCGCTCGGGGTCCGTCATCGCCGTGGCCGGCTCGGTGCGGGCGTCCCGGTCGAGCTGCTCGGCCGGCCTGGAGCTCGGGCCCAGCCGGGAGAAGCGGAACTTGCGCCGGTCCGCCACGGTGGACGCGGTCAGCGGCTCCGCGGGGCCGCCGTCCCGCGACTCGGCGAGTATCTGCTCGCCGACGACGTGGAAGGAGGAGTGGGCATGACGTTTGCTCTGCGGTTCGCGTGCGGGTCGGAACATGCATCCCTCATGTGTTCGCGCCGGCGCGAGAGCGCGCAGGCGTGAGTCACGCAGGGGACGAGAGCGGCGGATGGGGGAATTCCGTCAAATGCCCCAAGAGGCCCAGGTGTTGACTGTCTGTGCAGTTCGCATGGGGCACGTCAAATCGGGCGCAGGGGCAACGGGAGTCCGGGCAGTCCGTCCATGCTCGTGGCGATGTGCTCCTTCTTCGCGAAGTACGCACTGAGGGACTCGTCGTCCTCCCGCGCGAACCGCTTGGCGTGCAGTTCGCGGTCTTCGTCGTACGTCATGAAGGGCACCGCGTACCCGCAGGTGTCCCGTACGAGGTCGGCGTGCACGACGATGATCGCGCGCAGTCCGTGGGGAGTCGGGTCCAGGTCGGTGAAGCGGGCGAGGAGCTCCCGGAAGCGGGGGTCGTCGCGGAAGACCGGTTCACCGCGGCCGTGTATCCGTACGATGTTCGGCGGCCCCTGGAAGGCGCACCACATCAGCGTGATCCGGCCGTTCTCCCGTAGATGCGCGACGGTCTCCGCGTTGGAGCCGGCGAAGTCGAGATAGGCCACCGTGTGCTCGTCCAGGACGGCGAACGAGCCCTTGAGGCCCTTGGGGGAGAGGTTCACCGTGCCGTCGCCGGACAGCGGGGCGGTCGCGGTGAAGAAGAGGGGCTGCTCCTCGATGAACGTGCGGAGTCTGCCGTCGATGCGTTCGTAGGTCTTTCCCATGTCTAACGATTATCCGGGAAAGTGTTTCGCGTGTCTAAGGAAATACCGGATTCCCCTCGTGGACGCGGCGGTGGACGCGGCGGTGGCCGCCCCGGTCGGCAGTTCTCGGGGCGGCCACCGTGCCTGTCATGTCACTTGTTCAACGTGCAGGCGGCCAGCGCGTCGAGGCCCTGCGGCTTGGTGCCCTTGCGGCCGATCGAGATGGCGATGCGGTCGATCGTGGACACGCGCTTGTCCTTCAGCGGGCCGAGGATCGCGTTCTGCACGAAGTTGGCGCCGCCCTGGCCGACCGTGTTCTGGAGGCGGGTGTTGGCCTCGTTGATCTGCGTCTGGAGCAGTGCCAGGTTGCGGTCGACCTCAGCCTTGGCGGTGGCGGGGACTGCGGGAAGCTGCGAGGCGACGTCCGGGCAGGTGATCGTACCGACGGCGCCGGCGTTGCCCGTGTTCCCGGTGTTGCCCGTGTTCCCGGCGTTGTTGTTGCCGGTGTTCGCGTTGTTACCGGTGTTGCCCGTGTTCCCGGTCGCCGGGGCGGCCGTGCCGCCGGTGTTCGCCGCGCCGTTGAGGGCGCAGGGCGCCAGCGCGTCGAGGCCCTGCGGCTTGGTGCCCTTGCGGCCGATCGAGATGGCGATGCGGTCGATCGTGGACACGCGCTTGTCCTTCAGCGGGCCGAGGATCGCGTTCTGCACGAAGTTGGCGCCGCCCTGGCCCACGGTGTCGACCAGCCGCTTGTTGGCCTCCGCGATCTGCGTCTGGAGCAGTGCGAGGTTACGGTCCACCTCGGCCTGCGCGGTGGCGGGAATCGCGGGAAGCTGGGAGGCCACGTCCGGGCACGAGATGGTGCCGGGGCTGGCGAGCGTCTGGGCGTTGGTGGTGCCGCTCTTGGACGGCTCCCCGGCGAGGGCGGAGTTCACGACCACCGCACCTGTCAGGGCCAGAGCGGCGGCGCCGCCGATGATCACCACGCGACGCTTGTTGTGCTTGGGAAGAGCCCTGGACATGGCGATGCCTCACTTGGGTCAGGAGTGGGTTGACGGACGCGGCGCCTGCGTCAGCCGTGAGTACGGGTAAGCGGTTGCCGTTGTTCAAAACTCCCTTCAAAAACTTCTCGGAACCGGGAACCGGACCACGCCAGGGGGAGCCGAATTGACGATTCATGCAGAGCGCTGCATACTCATGCATGACGTTGAGCGCAGTCGTGAGGAGCAACGCAAGTGAGCAGCAACAGCGGTGACGTACGGCTCTGGGGCGGACGATTCGCCGACGGTCCCGCCGAGGCCCTGGCGAAGCTGTCCGCCTCCGTCCACTTCGACTGGCGGCTCGCGCCCTACGACATCGCCGGTTCGCGTGCCCACGCGCGCGTGCTGCACAAGGCGGGCCTGCTGACCGAGGACGAGCTCACCCGGATGATCGCGGGCCTCGACCGGCTCGAGGCGGACGTCGCCGACGGTTCCTTCGTGGGCACCATCGCCGACGAGGACGTCCACACCGCCCTGGAGCGCGGCCTCCTGGAGCGCCTCGGCGCCGACCTGGGCGGCAAGCTGCGCGCGGGCCGCTCCCGCAACGACCAGGTCGCCACCCTGTTCCGGATGTACCTGCGCGACCACGCCCGGATCATCGGCGGTCTGATCGCCGAGCTCCAGGACGCCCTGATCGGCCTGGCCGAGGCCCACCCCGACGTGGCGATGCCGGGCCGCACCCACCTCCAGCACGCCCAGCCGGTGCTCTTCGCCCACCATGTCCTCGCGCACGTGCAGTCGCTGTCCCGGGACGCGGAGCGCCTGCGCCAGTGGGACGAGCGCACGGCCGTCTCGCCGTACGGCTCCGGTGCCCTGGCGGGCTCCTCTCTCGGCCTGGACCCGGAGGCCGTGGCGAAGGACCTCGGCTTCGAGCACGGCAGCGTCGGCAACTCCATCGACGGCACGGCGTCGCGCGACTTCGTCGCCGAGTTCGCCTTCATCACCGCGATGATCGGTGTGAACCTCTCCCGGATCTCCGAGGAGATCATCATCTGGAACACGAAGGAGTTCTCCTTCGTCACGCTGCACGACGCGTTCTCCACGGGCTCGTCGATCATGCCGCAGAAGAAGAACCCCGACATCGCGGAGCTGGCGCGCGGCAAGTCGGGCCGCCTGATCGGCAACCTGACCGGCCTCATGGCGACCCTCAAGGCCCTTCCGCTCGCGTACAACCGCGACCTCCAGGAGGACAAGGAGCCGGTCTTCGACTCCTGCGACCAGCTCGAGGTCCTGCTCCCCGCCTTCACCGGCATGGTCGCCACCCTCACCGTCCACCGCGAGCGCATGGAGGAGCTGGCCCCGGCCGGGTTCTCGCTCGCCACCGACATCGCCGAGTGGCTGGTCAAGCAGGGCGTGCCGTTCCGGGTCGCGCACGAGGTCGCCGGCGAGTGCGTCAAGGTCGCCGAGGCCGACGGCAAGGAGCTCGACGGCCTCACCGACGAACAGTTCGCGAAGATCTCCGCCCATCTCACCCCCCAGGTGCGCTCCGTCCTCAACGTCCCCGGCGCTCTCGCCTCCCGCGACGGCCGCGGCGGCACGGCGCCCAGCGCGGTCGCCGTCCAGCTCACCGAGGTGAAGCGGAACGTGGCGGCCCAGCACGAGTGGGCGACGGCCAAGGACAAGCGGTAGGACAAGCGGTAGAAGGAACGCCCGCTCGGGGGCGCGCACTTGGGCGGCGGGTCCTCGAAGGGCGCGTCCTTCAGGGGCGCGTCCCTCAGGGGTGCGTCCTTCAGGGTGCGGGGAACCGCGCGACACGCCGCGCCGTATCCGTACTCGCCGAAGCACCGGGACACATGACACGGGTGAGCCGAGCCCCGAGGCGGGAGTGGAAGGGCGTCGCGGGTTACGTTGGTCGAAGCCGTACCGGAGTCGACCAACGGAGCCCGCGATGCCCTTCGCCCGACTGGCCTCAGCGACAACCCCCACCTGCCACCTCGGACTCGGCCTCGCCGCCGTCGGCCGCCCCGGCTACATCAACCTCGGCCGCGACCACGACCTCGGAGCGGACCGCAGCGTGGAGACGCTGCGCGCCCGTACCCACGAACTCCTCGACGCCGCCTACGCCCAGGGCGTCCGCTACTTCGACGCGGCCCGCTCCTACGGCCGCTCCGAGGAGTTCCTCGCCGGCTGGCTGAAGGCCAGGCCCGACGTCGACGACATCGTGGTGGGCAGCAAGTGGGGCTACACCTACACCGCCGACTGGACCACGGACGCGGAGCGGCACGAGGTCAAGGACCACGGTCTGGCGACGTACGAGCGTCAGCGCGCCGAGACGGCGGACCTGCTCGGCGACCGGCTCGACCTCTACCAGATCCACTCGGTGACCCCGGACAGCCCCGCCCTCACCGACAAGGAACTCCACGCCAGGCTGGCCGAAGCTGCCGGGCAGGGCCTCACGGTCGGGTTCTCCACCAGCGGCCCCGCCCAGGCCGCCGCGATCCGGGCCGCCCTCGCCGTGACGGTCGACGGCGAGGGCCTCTTCCGTACCGTCCAGTCGACGTACAACGCGCTGGAGCCCTCGGCCGGTCCCGCCCTCGCCGAGGCCCATGACGCCGGGCTCACCGTGATCGTCAAGGAGGGCATGGCCAACGGGCGCCTCGCGCAGCCCCATGCGCCGGACGCCCTGAAGGCCGTGGCGGATGAGACGTACCTCGGCTGCGACGCGGTCGCCCTCGCCCTGATCCTGCGGCAGCCCTGGGCCGGCGTCGTCCTCTCCGGCGCGGCGACCGCCGCCCAGCTCTCCTCCAACCTGCACGCGGCGGCCGTGGACCTCGACGACGACCAGGTGGAGCGGCTGTCCGGGCTGGCGGAGGACCCGCGGGCGTACTGGGAGAAGCGCGGCAGCCTGCCCTGGCACTGAGAGGTCCCGTGCGACCGGCAAGCGTGAGCCGCACATGCCCAGAATGAGACATCAATGTCTCACATGGGTTACTCTTGTCTCATGACTGTCGATCGTGATCACGTGCTGCGCGGTGCCGCGGCCCTGCTGGCCCGCAAATCCACCGCGACGATGGACGAGGTCGCCAAGGCGGCCGGGATCAGCCGGGCCACCCTGCACCGTCACTTCGCGGGGCGTGACGCGCTCGTCCGTGCCCTTGAGGCCCTCGGTATCGCGGAGTGCGAGACCGCCCTGGACGCGGCGCGGCTGGACGAGGGGCCGGCACCCGACGCCGTACGCCGACTCGTCCAGCGGATCGAACCTGCCGCCGGCCTGCTCGCCTTCCTGTACACCGAGAACCAGCTGTTCGAGGGCGAGGAGCAGAACCAGGGCTGGACCCGGATCGACGACCGGATCTCCGGGCTCTTCCGACGCGGACAGCTCGGCGGCGAGTTCCGTATCGACCTCACACCCGCCTGGCTCACCGAGGCGCTGTTCGGCCTGCTCGCCTCCGGCGCCTGGATGGTGCAGAGCGGCAAGGGCGCCCCCAAGGACTTCCAGCACATGATCACCGAGCTGCTGCTCGGCGGCGCGCTGCGACCGCCCGCGCCCCAGGTGCCGGAGAACCCCGCCTCACGCAGTCCCGCATCAGGCAATCCCACATCACGACATCCCGCAACACCGGGAGAGGAATCATGACCAGCACCCTGCGGCCGGCGGTCACGACCGAGGCGGTGAAGCGCCCGGACCGTTGGCTCGCGCTCTCCGTCCTCGTGCTCGCCGTGCTGCTGGTGGCCGTCGACGCGACCGTCCTCGGTCTCGCGACCCCCTACATCAGCGAGGACCTCGAGCCCTCCGGCACCCAGCTCCTCTGGATCGGCGACGTCTACTCCTTCGTCATCGCCGGCCTGCTCGTCTCCATGGGCAGCCTCGGCGACCGCGTCGGCCGCAAGCGGATCCTGCTCGTGGGCGCCACCGCGTTCGGGCTGATATCGGTCCTCAACGCCTACGCTACGAGCCCGGAGCTGCTGATCGCGGCCCGGGCCCTGCTCGGCGTCGCCGGCGCGACCCTGATGCCCGCCACCCTCGCCCTGATCCGCAACCTCTTCCACGACCCGCGCGAACGCAGCCTGGCGGTCGGCATCTGGGGTGCGACGGCCTCCGCGGGCACCGCGGTCGGACCGATCGTGGGCGGCTTCCTCCTCGAGCACTTCTGGTGGGGCTCGGTCTTCCTCATCAACCTGCCCGTGATGGTCGTCCTGGTCGTCGTCGGTATCAGGACGCTCCCCGAGTCCCGCTCCCCGCGCCCCGGCCCGTGGGACCTGCCGAGCGTGCTGCTGTCCCTGGCCGGCATGATCGGCATCGTCTACGCCGTCAAGGAGGCCGCCACACACGGCTTCACCGGTGCCTCGCTCGGCACGGGCCTGCTCGGGGCGGCCGCGCTGTACGGCTTCGTCCGCCGCCAGCTGACCCTGCCGGCCCCCCTGCTGGACATGCGGCTGTTCCGCGACCGCGGCTTCAGCGGTGCGGTCCTGGCCGACCTGCTGACCATCCTGGGCCTGTCCGGCCTGGTGTTCTTCCTCTCCCAGTACCTGCAACTCGTCCAGGGCAGAAGTCCGTTCGAGGCCGGTCTGGCGGAACTGCCCGCCGCCGTCGGCGCGGTGGCGGCCGGCCTGCTCGCGGGCCGGGCGGCCCGCCGCTTCTCGGTACGGACTGTCGTCTCCGGCGGTCTCGCGGCGATCGGCCTGGCGCTGGCGTTCCTGACGACGATCACCCAGTCGACGGGTTACCCGCTGCTGGGAGCCGCCCTCCTGGTCGTCGGCGTGGGCGCCGGCTTCTCCTTCACGGTGACCTCGGACGTCATCCTGAGCTCCGTACCGAAGGACCAGGCAGGCGCCGCGTCCGCGGTCTCCGAAACAGCGTACGAACTGGGCGCCGCCCTGGGCATCGCCGTACTCGGCTCGATCGTGACGGGCGTCTACCGCGACTTCACCGCCCCCGCGGGCACACCGCAGGGCGCCCGCGAGTCACTGGGCGGAGCGGTGGAGGCTGCGGGGCACATGCCGGCATCCGCGGCCGATGACATGCTGTCATCGGCCCGGGCGGCGTTCGTCGACGGCCTGAGCGTGGCGGTCGGAGTGGGTGCCGCGGTCCTGCTGGCCACGGCGGTGGCGGCCTGGTTCCTGCTCAGGGGACAGCGCCTGGAGAACTCCGGGTAGGGGGCGCGATCCAGGAACGGGGGGCCGTGTCCACCTGCGGCTCCGCCGGCGACCGGAGAACTCCGGCCCAGGGAGAGCAACCCCGGGGCGCGGGGAACCGCGCGACCAGCCACAACGCACCCGCACCTGACAACGCACCCCGCCGCAGGCGTTACGCGGCCTTCGCCTTGGTGGCGTACATGTCCACGTACTCCTGACCCGACAACAGCATGACCTCGGTCATCACCGAGTCCGTCACGGCCCGCAGCACATAGCGGTCGCGGTCCATGCCCTCGTAGCGGGAGAACTCCATCGCCTCACCGAACCGGACGGTGACCCGCCCCGGCCTGGGCATCCCCGCCCCGCCCGGCTGCAACTTGTCCGTGCCGATCATCGCGAACGGCACGACGGGCGCCCCGGTCATCAGCGTCAGCCGGGCGATACCGGTCCGTCCCCGGTACAGCCGGCCGTCGGGCGACCGCGTGCCCTCGGGGTAGATCCCGAAGACCTTCCCCTCCTCCAGCACCCGGCGCCCGGTCATCAGCGCCGCCACACCGCCGCGGCCGCCGTCACGGTCGACCGGGATCATGCCGACCCCGATGAAGAACCAGGCCATGAGCCGGCCCTTGAGGCTCTTGCCGGTCACGTACTCGTCCTTGCCGATGAAGAAGACCTGCCGGTCGCAGACGAGCGGCAGGATCATCGAGTCGATGAACGTGAGGTGGTTGCCGGCCAGGATGACGGGGCCGTCGCCGGGAATGTGCTCCGCGCCCTCGACCCGAGGACGGAACATCAGGCGCATGACCGGGCCGAGCACTGCCTTGATGAGCGCGAAGCGGGACAACGAGCCCTCCGATGTCAAGGGAAAACGGTATGAGTCTGTGCAGGTGAGGACGATACTCGCGGGCCCGGGGGTGACGCACATCGGGTCACCCAGGTCTTACGTACTGTTGACGTACGTTTACCTGCGCGGGTGTACCGTCGCGGGCCCGACACACGGTCGGAACGAGGTTCGGCGGCGGCATCGCTCTCAGCTTCCGCTGACCGGCTTCCCCGGTCGGCTCCACCCAATCAGCCGAATCCGACGGTCCGTCACGTACTCGTACGGAACGCGCCATCAGCCGTAACCCGTGTGTTGGGGCCGAGGTCTCCCGACGGTCATGTCCACGACCCTACGATCGGCGCGCACGGACGAGCCGACGGCAGGAGACCCCTCATGGGAACGCAGGGCACGCAGGAGTCGAACCAGCAGGCGGGCGCGGGCGGAACCGGACGGCGGGCGCTTCTCGGCGCGGCCGTGCTCGGTGCCACCGGATCGGTCCTCGGTCTGTCGGGCACGGCGAGAGCCGCCGAGTCGTCCCGCTCCGGCAAGGGCCTGAAGAGCCTGCCGGTGCCGACGATCATCGGTCACCGCGGCGCCAGCGGCTACCGGCCGGAGCACACCTTCGGCTCGTACCAGCTCGCCCTCGACCTGGGCGCCGACATCGTCGAGGCGGGGGACCTCGTCCCCACCAGGGACGGCCACCTGGTGTGCCGTCACGAGCCGGAGATCGGCGGCACGACGGACGTGGCCGACCATCCGGAGTTCGCCGCCCGCAAAACGACGAAGGTCCTCGACGGCGTCTCCACGACCGGCTGGTTCACCGAGGACTTCACGCTCGCCGAGCTGAAGACCCTGCGGGCGATCGAGCGCATCCCGGCCAACCGCCCGCACAACACGCTCTACAACGGCCGCTGGGAGATCCCCACCTTCGAGGAAGTCCTGAAATGGCAGGACGAGCAGACCCGCAAGCGCGGCAAGCAGGTCTGGATCTACCCCGAGACCAAGCACCCCACCTACTTCCGCAAGCTGGGGCTGGGACTGGAGGAGCGGGTCGCCAAGCTGCTGCACAAGCACGGCAAGGACAAGAAGCACTCGCCGGTCATCGTGCAGTCCTTCGAACCGAGCAGCATCCAGCGACTGAACAAGCTCGTCGACAACCCCCTCGTGGTGCTGTTGTCCGGCGCGACCTCGCGCCCCTGGGACTTCGTCGAGGCGGGCGACCGGCGCACGGTCGCCGACCTGATCACGCGGGCGGGCCTCAGGGAGATCGCGGGCTACGCCCAGGGCATCGGCCCGACCCTCGATCTGGTGATCCCGAAGGACGCCGCCGGCAACCTCACCACCCCGACCACCCTGGTGAAGGACGCCCACGCGGTCGGCCTGATCCTGCACCCCTACACCATGCGCAACGAGAACCCCTTCCTGCCCACGAGCTTCCGCAAGGGCACGGACGCGGACGCCTACGGTGACTCCTTCGGCGCCTTCCACACCTACTTCGCGACCGGCATCGACGGTGTCTTCACGGACAATGCGGACACCGCACTGCTGGCCCGCGCGGACTTCGTCAACGGCTGAGTCCCCGTTGGAGTGACAGTCGGCCGCCCGGGCAACCAGCCGCCCGGGCGGCCGCATCGTGTGGCGCATGACGCACGACCTGCTCACCACCCTGCGCCCGCTCCTCACCGCGGAGGCCGCCGCCGAGGCCCATGCCACCGGAACCGAACCCGGCGACCTGGAACAGGCGGTCTGGCTCCGGCTGCTGGAGCGTCTCGCCACCGACGGCCCGCCCCGCGACCCCCACGGCTGGCTGCGCAGGGCCGTCCGCGCCGAGGTCCGCCGCACCCGGCGTACGACCCGCCGCGAGCAGCCGTACGACGGCGACCCCGCCGACGACACCGACCGCGGCCCCGAGCAGCTCGCCCTCACCGCCGCCCGGCGCCGCGCCCTGCGCGAGGCCGTGCACCGCCTGCCCGGCCGCTGCTCCCGTCTTCTGCAGGCCCTCCTCTCGCCACGGGACCTCACCTACCGCGAGATCGCGGGGGAGTTGGGTATCTCACAGGGCAGTCTCGGACCGGAACGTTCCAGATGTCTGGGATGTCTGCGGCGTTTGCTGACGCCGGAGGTTGCGGCCCACCAAGCGCGGGGATAGGAGTGAGGGACCACAGGCGATCAGGTGAGCGGGAGGCGTGCGCACATGGGCATGAGCGTGACCATCTCGGTGGCGACCGAGCAGGATGCCGAGCAGATCTTCAGATTGCAGTACCTGTGCTTCCAGAGTGAAGCCGCGCTGTACGCCAACTACCGGATCGCGCCGCTCGTCCAGAGCCTCGACTCGGTCCGGCAGGAGCTCGCCGCCGACTGTGTCTACGTGGCCCGCCTGGGCGACGAGGTGGTCGGCTCGGTACGGGGCAACCTCACCGAGGACGGCGCCGCCGCCATCGGGAAGCTCTGCGTACACCCGCGCCTCCAGGGCCACGGCATCGGCGCGAGGCTGCTCCGCGCGGCCGAGTCGGCGCTGGCCGAGGAGCGCGGCGCCAAGAAGTTCCGTCTGTTCACCGGCCACCGCAGCGAGGGCAACCTCCGCCTCTACCGCCGGGTCGGCTACGAGACGGTGGGCACCTCGCAGGGGACGGACGGGGTGCCGATGATCATCCTGGAGAAGCAGGCCGGGGAGTACGCGGCCACGGCATAGCGGTCGGGGGCGCAACGGTCGGCCAGGGCGCGGCGGCCGGCCAGGGCGCGGCGGGCCGGCTACCGCGTAGCGGTACGGGACTTCCGCAGCCAGTACAGGGCCGAGAGCGGCAGCAGTACGGGGATGAACACGTATCCCATCCCGTACTTCGACCACACGGTCGAGTCCGGGAAGGCCGACGGCTCCACCAGGGTCCAGGTGCCCACGATCAACACCCCCGCCAGCTCGGCGGCGCAGCACACCTGCGCCGCCCTGCGGGCGGTCTCGCCGCCCCGCACCAGCGAGTACGTGATGAATCCATACACCACGCCCGCCACCGCCGACAGCGCGTACGCCAGCGGCGCCCGGTCGAACTCGGTCGCGATCTGGTACGCCGACCGCGACACGGCCCCGACCACCATCACGCCGTAGAACCACACCAGCAGGATCCCGGGCCCGCTGATGAGCCGGTCCGGCCTGTCGTCCACCGAGGTCATCTCAGCCTCCCCAGATGTCGTAGAGCCGCACCTCGAGCACGGCGAGCACCACACCGCCCGCGGCGGCCGTCACCGAACCCCAGCGGGTCCGCTCGGACAGCGACATGAACCCCGCCGCCGGAACGCACGCGAACGCCCCCAGCAGATACGCCACGAAGATCGTCGTGCCCTGTTCAGGCTTCTCGCCCCGCGCCAGCTGCACGATCCCGACCACCAGCTGGACCACGGCCAGCAGGGACACCACGGCCATCCCGATGAAGTGCCAGTCCTTCGTCGGCTGGTCGCGGTAGGCGGCCCAGCCGCACCAGGCGGCGAGCAGCAACGCGGCGACGCCGGTCGCCGCCGTCAGGGCATCAAGCATGCAGTGACCTTATTACGGCGTAATCGGCGCCCGCGCGCGGGCCCGTGCCCCGGCACGGGTCCCGGCCGGGCCCTGGACCGCCGGGTCCCCGCGGTACGGCGACCGTGGCGTTGGCCACAACCGACCGGGTGCACCGCCTCGGTGCCGGCCTCGCCGCAAAGGCTCCGGCCGCCCCGTCCACCGTTTCGGCACCGGTCACGGACGGGAGAGCGGGGATCTGCCCACGCGGCCGGAGGCATCCCGGGAGCCGTCCACGGCTGTCCGGCATCCGGACAGCCAGGTCTTGGCCAGGACCGTACGTCTGCTTTACTGATGCTCATGACCACTACGAGCAGCCGCACCCCTGCGACCGAGGCGACCTTGACGCCCGGTGCTCGTTGTATGTGTCGAATGTGCGCCTTCTAGAGGGCCCCCGCACCACCCCCGAGCTCGCGCCCCGAAGCGAGACGCCGTGGCACGTCCGTACGCCGCATGCCCGCCGTACGTGACACAAGCCGCGCCCCGCGCACATGTTTCTCCCCGGTTCCCCGCCACAGCGAGAGCCGTGTCGCGTCCCTGACAGCCTGCACCCGTGCGCCCGGGCACACCCACGCCCGCGCACTCGACAGTGACGGAACTCCACGTGATCACCACCACGGGCCTCACCAAGGTCTACCGCTCACGCGGCCGTGAGGTCACCGCCCTCGACGGCGTCGATCTCCACGTCCGCGAAGGCGAGGTGTACGGCGTCATCGGCCAGTCCGGCGCCGGCAAGTCCTCGCTCATCCGCTGCATCAACCTCCTGGAGCGTCCCACCGCCGGCACGGTCACCGTCGCCGGCCAGGACCTCACCGCGCTCGCCGGACGCGGACCCCGGGCCGGCAAGGAGCTGCGGCAGGCGCGCAGCCGGATCGGTATGGTTTTCCAGCACTTCAACCTGCTGTCCTCCCGGACCGTGCAGGACAACGTCGAACTGCCCCTGGAGATCCTCGGCGTCTCGGGGCGGGAACGTTCCCGCAAGGCGCTCGAGCTGCTCGACCTGGTCGGACTCGCCGATAAGGCGAAGTCCTTTCCGGCCCAGCTCTCCGGCGGACAGAAGCAGCGCGTCGGCATCGCCCGCGCACTCGCCGGCGACCCCAAGGTGCTGCTCTCCGACGAGGCCACCAGCGCACTCGACCCGGAGACCACCCGCTCCATCCTCCAGCTGCTGCGCGACCTGAACCGGCAGCTGGGCCTGACCGTCCTGCTCATCACCCACGAGATGGACGTGGTGAAGTCGATCTGCGACTCCGCCGCGCTGATGGAGAACGGCCGGGTCGTCGAATCCGGCACGGTCGGCGAGCTGCTCGCGACCCCCGGCTCCGAGCTGGCCGACGCGCTCTTCCCGGTCGGCGGCGACGCCACCGGCGAGGACCGCACCGTCGTCGACGTCACCTTCCACGGCGAGGCCGCCACCCGCCCCGTCATCTCCCAGCTGTCGCGCACCTACAACATCGACATCTCGATTCTCGGTGCCGCCATCGACACCGTCGGCGGCCTCCAGGTGGGCCGTATGCGCATCGAACTGCCCGGCCGCTACGAGGACAACGTCGTACCGATCGGCTTCCTGCGTGAACAGGGCCTGCAGATCGACGTCGTGGAGCACGCGGCCCAGGAGTCCGTGCTGCTGAAGGAGGGTGTCAAGTGACCTGGTCCGAGATGCAGCCCCTCCTGTCCCAGGCGTGTTGGGACACTCTCTACCTGGTCGGCTGGTCCACGCTGATCGCCGTCGTCGGCGGCCTTCCGCTGGGCGTCCTGCTGGTCCTGACCGACCGGGGCGGCCTGTTGCAGAACCTCGTCGCCAACAAGGTGATCGGGCAGGTCGTGAACGTCGCCCGCTCGCTGCCGTTCATCATCCTGATGGTCGCGCTGATGAACTTCACCCGCACGATCACCGGGACGACCATCGGCCGCGAGGCCGCGATCGTGCCGCTCGCCATCGGGGCCATCCCGTTCTTCGCCCGCCTGGTCGAGACGGCTGTCCGCGAAGTGGACGGCGGACTCGTCGAGGCCGTGCAGGCGATGGGTGGCAACACCTGGACGATCGTGCGCAAGGTCCTGGTCCCGGAGTCCCTGCCCTCGCTCATCGCGAGCACCACGACCACGATCGTCGCCCTCATCGGCTACTCCGCCATGGCCGGCACGGTCGGCGCCGGCGGTCTCGGCGACATCGCCATCCGCTACGGCTACCAGCGCTTCGAGACCGAGCTGATGTGGATCACGGTGGCGATCCTCGCCGTCGTCATCTCGCTCATCCAGTTCGCCGGCGACTACGCGGCCCGCTCCCTGCACCGCCGCGACGGCCGTTCGGGCCCCGCGCCGAAGCTCCGTCTTCTGAAGGCGAAGGAGCCGGCGGCCGCGGACATCGGCAAGGTCGCCTGAGCCCACCCAGGGCCACCCCCTCGACTCCCCGCACACCCCACGCGGGGCCGCAACACCCTCAGGAAAGGCACTTTTCGTGCGTAACACTGCCAAGATCACCACTGCCGTCCTCGCCGCCGGAGCCCTCACCCTCGGACTCGGCGCCTGCGGTTCGGACAAGGGCTCCGACTCCGCTTCCGACACCAGCGGCCCGCTGGTCGTCGCCGCGAGCCCGACCCCGCACGCCGAGATCCTCAACTTCGTCAAGGACAAGCTGGCGAAGAAGGCGGGACTCGACCTGGAGGTCAAGGAGTTCACCGACTACGTCACGCCGAACACGGCGACGGAGGACGGCTCGGTCGACGCCAACTACTTCCAGAACCAGCCGTACCTCGACGACTTCAACAAGAAGAACGGCACCCACATCGTGCCCGTCGTCACGGTTCACCTGGAGCCGCTCGGCCTCTACTCCCACAAGGTCAAGAGCGCCGACGCCCTGAAGAGCGGCGCCACGATCGCCGTCCCGAACGACAGCGTCAACGAGGCCCGCGCCCTGAAGCTGCTCGCCGCGAACAAGCTCATCACCCTCAAGGACGGCGTGGGCAACGACGCGACCCCCTCGGACATCACCGGGAACCCGAAGAAGCTCAAGTTCAAGGAGCTGGAGGCGGCCCAGACCCCGCGCTCCCTGGACGACGTGGACGCCGCCGTGATCAACGGCAACTACGCCATCGAGACCGACCTGAAGCCCGCGTCGGACGCCCTCGTCCTGGAGTCCGCCACGGACAACCCTTACGGCAACTTCCTCGCCGTCAAGGACGGCGACGAGGACGACCCTCGGGTGAGGAAGCTGGCCAAGCTCCTCACCTCCGCCGAGGTCAAGAAGTTCATCGAGGACAAGTACGACGGCTCCGTCATCGCCTCCTTCTGAATTCACCGGCCGACCGGGGAACCGGCGGCCGCACACGGGGTCCGCACCTCCATCCGGTCCGGACCCCGTGGTGTGGTTCCGGCTCACATGCTGCATGCTGGGCAGTTCAGCGGGCCCTGACGGGCCGACAGGGCACACCCCGAGGTTTCGAAGGTTACGGAGCGGCGCATGACGAGCACCTTCCCCAACATCTCCATCAGCACGGAGCGGTTGGTGCTGCGTCCCTTCGACGAGGACGACGTGCCCGCCCTGGCGGACATGATGAACGACGAGCAGGTCGCGGCCTGGACCGCCGTCCCCCAGCCCTACGACCAGGCCGCCGCCCGCCGTTGGATCACCGAGTACGCGCCCACCGAACGCACCGAGGGCCGCGGCCTCGACCTCGCCGTCACCGAGTTCCTGACCCAGCGGCTGGTCGGCGTCATCCAACTCGCCAAGACCAACTGGCACGTCCGCTCCACCGAGCTGTCGTACATCGTCGCGCCCTGGGCGCGCGGCGAGGGCTACGCCTCCGAGGCGGCGCTGGCCACCGCCCAATGGCTCTTCAACGACCAGAAGCTGGAGCGCCTCGAGCTGCGCACGGCCGCCGACAACACCGCCTCCCAGCAGGTCGCGCAGAAGATCGGCTGTATCAGCGAGGGCGTGCTGCGGGGTGCCTGCATAGCGCGCGCCCGCACCGAGGACGGCGGCTGGACCGAGGTGCGCACCGACTACATCGTGTGGAGTCTCCTCCCGGAGGACCTGGAGGGCGCCGGTGAGCACTTCGCGGAGAGCGGCGGTTTCACGTCGTACACCGACTGGAACTGACCCCCGGGCCGGTGCCACCGCCGTTGCGGCGACCCGCCCACCGGGTACCCTCACGGAGCCCGCTACCTGCGTGAACCCCGGGGGAGACTGACGACGATGGCCGACCGCGTCACGGTGATCGGCTGGGACGGTTCGCCGCTGACCGCCGCGGCCCGCTCGGCCCTGGGCGCCGCCACTCTGGTGGCCGGTGCCCCCCACCATCTGGCGCTGCCCGAGGTGCCGCCCGCGGCGGAACGCGTCCGGCTCGGCAGTGTCTCCCTCGCCGCCCGCCGCATCGCCGGCCACCGCGGCACCGCGGTCGTCCTGGCCGACGGCGACCCGGGCTTCTTCGGCGTCGTACGCACCCTGCGCGCACCCGAGTTCGGCCTGGAGGTCGAGGTCGTCCCGGCCGTCTCCGCCGTCGCCGCCGCCTTCGCACGGGCCGGCATGCCCTGGGACGACGCCCACGTGGTCGTCGCACACCGGCGCACCCTGCGCCGCGCGGTGAACGTGTGCCGTGCCCACACCAAGGTCGCCGTCCTCACCTCACCGGGGGCAGGCCCGGCCGAGCTCGGCCTGCTGATGGACGGCGTGCACCGCACGTTCGTCGTCTGCGAGGAACTCGGCACCACCCGCGAACAGGTCAGCGTCGTCACCTCCGACAAGGCCGCCGACCACACCTGGCGCGACCCGAACGTCGTGATCGTCATCGGCGGTCCCAGCGGGCCGGTCGTCTCCGGAGACAGCGGCTGGATCGCCGGCCGCGACCCGGGTGCCGGCCCGCGCGGCTGGGCGCTGCCCGCCGAGGCGTACGGCGGCGGACTCGGCGAGGGGGAGGCCGAGCTGCTGCGCGCCGCCCAACTCGCCCGTCTCGGCCCGCGCGTCGGCGACCTCGTCTGGGACATCGGCTGCGCCAGCGGCGCGTTCGCGACCGAGGCGGCGCGGGCGGGCGCCGCCGTCATCGCCGTCGACCGGGACATCGAGGCGTGCGCCCGCACCGACAGCTCCGCGCGCCGCTACGGCGTCCAGCTCCAGATCGTCCACGGGAACGCCCCGCACGTCCTGGAGAACCTGCCCGAACCGGACGTCGTCCGGGTCGGCGGCGGGGGAGCGGCCGTGGTCTCCGCGGTCGCCGACCGCCGCCCGCAGCGCATCGTCACCCACGCCGGGACCCGCGACGCCGCCGAACTCGTCGGCCGTGACCTGTCCGAGCACGGCTACCGCGTCGAGTGCGCCCTCGTCCAGTCCGTCGAACTCGACACGCGGGCCTGGACGGAGCGCGAACGGAGCGTCGCGTTCCTTCTCACCGGAGAAATCGTGCGGAGCGCGTCGCCCCGCTGAGGCCGCGGCCGGGCGAAGGACAGGGGACCGTGATCCTGTTGTCGTACCGCGCGCGGTAAGCTGGCCGATCGTCGTACCGCTTCCGTTCGCCCGGCACTTCGTCGATCAATGTCCGGAAAACGCATCCCTTTGGGGTGGGTGTGGTACGGCAGAACCGGAGGGCGCGCAACGTGGCGCAGTCCACAGCGGGGCGTCGCGGATCAAGCTGTCGCGACGCGACGACGACCGGGACAATGCCACTGAATGGCTTTGTCGCTTTTTCGGGCGGGTCGTTCGTGCCGCTGGGCATGGACGCTCGTTCTTCACTGGGGGCGGTCGGTGCGCCGCTCCGGGTGAGCTGGTCGTAGAAGCACTAACCGATGGGCGAGGGGTACGCATGACCGACACCGGCCAGGTTCCGGGCGAGGGACTGCCGGAGAACGCAGGCATGGTGGAACAGCCGGGCGCCCCCGCGCACGGCGCGTACACCTACCTCTCCGAGACCACCGCCGAGGACGAAGACCTGCTGCTGCTGCCGGGTGCCCAGAGCGCTTGGGGCAACGAGGTGGCGCCGCCTACTCCGGAACCGGTGGTCGAGACGGTGCACGAACCGGGCCCGCACGAGACCGGCGGCCGTGACAGCGGCTCTGTCGACCTCAGCGGCGTCCGCCTGCCCGGCCCTTCGGTGCCCCAGGCGGCCCCGCGCCGCCCGCTGCACCTCGGTCCGCCGATCCCCGACGCCTCCGCCAGCCCGGTCCGCTCTCTCGCCGACCGGGGTCCCGCCGGCGCGCCGGTGCGGCAGTCCGCCCCGCCCGCGTCCGGCCCGGAGTACCTCGACGCCCCACAGCTGCGTGAGATGCCCCCGCAGGGCGCGTCCCCCTGGGGCGCCGGGCAGGCCACGGCCCAGGTGACCGCCCAGGCGCCGGTCGCTCACGGGGTGACGGCTGCGGAAACGGTTGTTCCGGCGCCCGTCGCTGCCTCGCCGCAGCCCGAGCCGGTCGGCGTCGCCCAGGCCGTCGTGGCCCGGGTGGCGACCGAGGCGATCGCCGCGACCGCCCCGCAGGAGGCACAGGCGACGCTGGAGACCCTGGAGACCCAGGACGCTCAGGAGGCCGAGGCCGAGGCCGTGCACGCCGCGGGTCCTGTCGCGACGTACGGGGTCATCGACCCCGGAGAGTTGCTCGGAGCCGCGATGATGGCGGAGGCGGAGCAGGCTGCTCCCGCCGTCGTGGGCGGGCAGTACGGACAGGACGCGGCCGACATCCCCTTCTCCGGCGACGACCGGGCCGCGGACGTGGATGCCGTGCCGTCCGCCGGAGCGCGGGCACCGGGAGCGGCGCAGGTCCACGAGGCCGCGTACGCGGAGCAGCCGGCCGCCGCCGCCGAAGAGACGCAGCCGACCGAACCGGTCGTCACCGGGACGGCAGAACCGGCGGAGGCGGTAAGACCGGCCGAGGTGGCAGAACCGGCCGAGGCGGCAGAACCGGCCGAGGTGGCAGTAGTGCCGGCCGAGGTGGCAGTGCCGGCCGAGGTAGCAGAACCGGCCGAGGTGGCAGAACCGGCGGGGGCGGCCGAGGTGGCTGAGACCGCTCACGTTCCTGAGGTGAACGCCGTTGAGGCCACTGACGCGCAAGTGGTCGAGGTCGCTCAGGCGAGCCCGGCCGAGGAGCCGCAGCACTCGGAGCCCGAGGAGTCGGAGTCGCCGCGGTCGGAGTCCCAGGAGTCCCACGTCGACCTCGGCGACACGCAGGCTCAGTTTGACGAGGCACCCGCCGACGAGACGGTCCCGGCCGCCGCTGACGTCGTCCCCGCAGCCGATCCGTTCGAGGTCCTTGAGCCCACCCCGGCGCCCAGCCCCGCTGAGGATTCCGAGCCCGCCGGAGCTGTGATCGCCGACGCGCCCGAACCGGTGGCACCCGCGCCCGAACCGATGGCGGCCGCGCCCGAACCGATGGCGGCCGAGACGTCCTTCGAGCCGGAGGCCTCCGCCCCGGCGCCCGCCGCCGTCGTCACCGAAGCCGTTCAGTCCGTCGACGCCACCGTGGCGCACGCCGAGGCAGTCCCCGTCGAGCCGACCGGCCGGCAGGCGGAGCCGCAGCCCGCCCCGTCGGTGGAACCCGCTCCGGAGCAGCTCGTCCAGTCGACCCCGGACGCTCAGTTCGCACCGGAGCCGGAGCCGGAGCCGGAGCCGGAGGTGGAACCGCAACCCCTGCCGGCGGTGGAGGACTCGAACGAGACACTCGCCCCGGTCGTCCACATCGCGGCCCCCGCATCTCACATCCCGGAGGCCCCGGCCTCGCAGACGACCCCGCAGCCCGAAGCCGAAGCCGAAGCCGGACTCGAACCCGAGTCCGAGTCCGCAGCCCTGACCGAAGAGCCGGCGCCCGCCTCCACCGCTCCCGTTGTGGTGCCTCAGCCACAGTCACAGGTACAGGTACAGGTACAGCCGGAGCCGGAGCCGGAGCCGGAGTCGCAGAGAGCGGAGTCGCCCGTCGAGGCGCCCGCCGTGTCGGCCTCCCCCGAACCCACGGCAGTCCCCGTGGGCGTCCTCGCCGCCCCGCAACCGCCGCAGCAGTCGCCCGCGCACCCGCAGCCCGTGCTGTCCCCGGTGGCCGCTGCCGCACCGCTCGCCGGTCCCCCCGCCGCGGAACTCCTCACGGCCGCAGCCCCCTCGGCGCAGCCGGACCCGGCAGACCGGCCGGAGCCGTCGAACCAGCCGGAGCAGCTCGTCGCGGGCCGGCCCGTCCCGGACCAGCACCTGAACCGGTTCGTGCCGGCCGAGGGCACGGTACCCACCGCCCCGCACCTCGCCCCGACCCCGCCGCACACCCTCACCCTCCCCACGGAGCAGCAGGCCCCCGACACGGCGGCGGAACAGCGGCAGACCGCCGAAGCAGGCGCCGCGCCGCCCGCCGCCACGGTCCCCGCTCCGCGCGGCGCCGACCCCGCTCCCGCCCCGGCGATCCCGGACCCGGAGCACGAGACCGACCTCGACCCCGAGGTCGCACAGAGCCCGGAGGACCTGGAAACCAGGGCCGCCGACCAGGAAGAGAGCCCGGCCGCAGTGGAAGAAGTTCAGGAGTCCACCGGCCCCGCCGCGCCCGCGTACGACGACGCCGAGCGCGAGGCCGTCCTCAAGGTCATGCGCGAGCGCCGGGACATCCGCAACGGATTCCGCGCCGACCCGATCCCGCACGAGGTGCTGCTGCGCGTCCTGGAAGCCGCTCACACGGCGCCCTCCGTCGGCCACTCGCAGCCCTGGGACTTCGTCGTCATCCGCTCCGCCGACACCCGGCGCGCGATGCACGAGCTGGCGACCCGTCAGCGTGACGCGTACGCGAGGTCCCTGCCGAAGGGCCGGGCGAAGCAGTTCAAGGAACTGAAGATCGAGGCCATCCTCGACACCCCGGTGAACATCGTCGTCACCGCCGACCCGACCCGCGGCGGCCGGCACACCCTCGGCCGTCACACCCAGCCGCAGATGGCGCCGTACTCCTCCGCGCTCGCGGTCGAGAACCTCTGGCTCGCCGCCCGCGCCGAGGGCCTCGGCGTCGGCTGGGTCAGCTTCTTCGACGAGCGCGAGATGGTCCGCGCGCTGGGCCTGCCCGAGCACCTCGAAGTGGTCGCCTACCTCTGCGTCGGCTACGTCGACGAGTTCCCGGACGAGCCCGAGCTGATGCAGGCCGGCTGGGCCAAGCGCCGTCCGCTGTCCTGGGTCGTCCACGAGGAGACGTACGGCCGTCGCGCGCTGCCCGGCGAGGACCCGCACGACCTGCTCGCCGAGACCGTCGCCAGTGTCCGCCCGCTCGACGCCAAGGCGCTCGGCGAGGCCTGGGAGCGGCAGAAGCGCATGACGAAGCCGGCCGGCGCGCTCGGCATGCTGGAGATCATCTCCGCGCAGCTGTCCGGGCTGTCCCGGCAGTGCCCGCCTCCGATCCCGGAGCCCGCGGCCGTCGCGATCTTCGCCGGCGACCACGGTGTGCACGCGCAGGGCGTCACCCCCTGGCCGCAGGAGGTGACGGCCCAGATGGTCGCCAACTTCCTCGGCGGGGGAGCGGTCTGCAACGCCTTCGCGACCCAGGTGGGCGCCGAGGTCTGCGTGGTGGACGTGGGCGTCGCCGCCGAGCTCCCCGCCACCCCGGGGCTTCTGCCGCGCAAGATCCGCGCGGGCACGTCCGACATGACCACCGGCCCCGCCATGACCCGCGAGGAGGCCAAGCAGGCCATCGAGGTCGGCATCGAGACCGCCCGCGACCTGGTCGCGGCCGGCAACAAGGCGCTGCTCACGGGCGAGATGGGCATCGCGAACACCACGGCGTCCGCGGCCCTCATCTCGGTCTTCACGGGCGCCGACCCGGCCGAGGTCACCGGGCGGGGCACCGGTATCAACGACGAGACCCTGGCCCGTAAGACCGAGGTCGTGCGCCGTGCGCTGGAGGTCCACCAGCCGGACCCGGCCGACCCCATCGGCGTCCTGGCCGCGATCGGCGGCTTCGAGCACGCGGCGATGGTCGGCCTCCTCCTGGGCGGCGCCTCCCTCCGTACGCCCGTGATCCTGGACGGTGTCAGCGCCGGCGCCGCCGCCCTGGTCGCCCGCGCCATCGCCCCCGAGGTCCTCGCGGCGTGCATCGCGGGCCACCGCAGCGCCGAACCCGGCCACGTGGCGGCCCTGAACAAGCTGGGCCTGCGCCCCCTGGTCGACCTCGACCTCCGCCTCGGCGAGGGAACGGGCGCCCTGCTCGCCCTGCCGCTGGTGCAGAGCACGGCCCGCGCGATGCACGAGGTGGCGACGTTCGATTCGGCGGGTGTGACCGAGAAGTAGAGCCCGCTCCGGGGCCGGCGGGCATGCGCTTGTGCTGCCCCCGGCCCCGCCGCATGCTGAACCCACCTCTAAAATGCGCACGTCAGGGCCGCTCCAGAGCCGCAGCGCCCACTCTCTGCTCTCTGCCCGTACGAGGAGCCGCACCCTCATGGCCGAACACCCCGCCTACCCCGTAGGCCTCCGACTCGCCGGCCGCAGGGTCGTCGTCCTCGGCGGCGGCCAGGTCGCCCAGCGCCGGCTTCCCGCGCTGATCGCGGCAGGCGCCGACATCCACCTCGTGTCCCCGGGAGCGACGCCCTCGGTGGAAGCGATGGCGGACGCGGGCGAGATCACCTGGTCAAGGCGCCCGTACGCCGACGGTGACCTCGCCGAGGCCTGGTACGCCCTCATCGCCACGAGCGACCCCGAGGCGAACGGCCGGGCCTCCGCCGAGGCCGAGGCGCACCGCGTCTGGTGCGTCCGCTCCGACGACGCCGACCGGGCCACCGCCTGGACCCCGGCGACCGGCCACAGCGAGGGTGTCACGGTCGCCGTGCTCACCACCGACGCCCGCGGCCGCGACCCGCGCCACACCGCGGCCATCCGCGACGCGGTCGTCGAGGGACTGCGCGACGGCACGCTCGTCGCCCCCCACCACCGCACCCGGACCCCCGGTGTCGCGCTGGTCGGTGGCGGTCCCGGCGACCCGGATCTGATCACCGTCCGAGGGCGTCGCCTCCTCGCCGAGGCGGACGTCGTCATCGCCGACCGGCTCGGCCCGCGCGACCTCCTCGCCGAACTCCCGCCGCATGTCGAGGTGATCGACGCCGCGAAGATCCCCTACGGCCGGTACATGGCCCAGGAGGCCATCAACAACGCGCTGATCGAGCACGCCAAGCAGGGCAAGTCGGTCGTCCGTCTGAAGGGCGGCGACCCGTACGTCTTCGGCCGTGGGATGGAGGAGCTCCAGGCCCTCGCCGAGGCCGGCATCGCCTGCACGGTGGTGCCGGGCATCTCCAGCTCGATCTCGGTGCCTGGCGCGGCCGGCATCCCGGTCACCCACCGGGGCATCGCCCATGAGTTCACGGTGGTCAGCGGGCATGTCGCCCCCGACGACGAGCGATCCCTGGTCGACTGGCCCTCCCTCGCCAAGCTCACCGGCACCCTGGTGATCCTCATGGGCGTCGACAAGATCGGGAAGATCGCCGAGACGCTCGTCGCGCACGGCAAGTCGCCCGACACCCCGGTCGCCCTCGTCCAGGAGGGCACCACGGCCGCTCAGCGCCGCGTGGACGCGACCCTCGCGACGGTCGCCGAGGCGGTGCGTATCCAGGAGGTCAGGCCTCCGGCGGTGATCATCATCGGCGCGGTCGTCACCGTCGGCTCGCGGACCTCCGAGTAACCGCCGGTAACGCAACCGTTCCGAGCCGTTGGCACCACACCCAGGACAAGGCAGTATCACCCTGTGGCCGATCTCATCACCGTTGAGGACCCCGACGACCCGCGCCTGCGCGACTACACCGGCCTGACCGACGTCGAGCTGCGCCGCAGGCGCGAGCCCGCCGAGGGCCTGTTCGTCGCCGAGGGCGAGAAGGTCATCCGCCGGGCCAAGGACGCCGGGTACGAGATGCGCTCGATGCTCCTCTCCGCCAAGTGGGTCGACGTCATGCGCGACGTCATCGACGAACTCCCGGCGCCGGTCTACGCCGTCAGCCCGGAGCTCGCCGAACGGGTCACCGGCTATCACGTCCACCGCGGCGCGCTGGCCTCGATGCAGCGCAAGCCGCTGCCGACCGCCGCCGAACTCCTCCTGGCCGCCCGCCGGAGCGTCGTCCCCGGGGTTCCGCGGGACGACGCGGGTCACCGGGTCGCGATCTTCGAGGGCTTCGTCGACCACGCCAATCTCGGGGCCGCCTTCCGGAGCGCGGCCGCACTCGGTATCAGGGCGATCCTGCTGTCACCGGACTGCGCGGACCCCCTCTACCGGCGGGCGATCAAGGTGTCGATGGGTGCCGTCTTCTCGGTCCCCTACGCCCGCTTCGACGCATGGCCGGCGGGACTCGACGTCGTGCGCGACGCCGGGTACGACATCCTCGCCATGACCCCGGACGAGAAGGCGACCCCCCTCGACAAGCTGGACCCGGAACGCTTCGAGAGGTGCGCCATCATGCTCGGGTCGGAGGGACACGGACTGTCCACGTACGCTCTGCGGGCAGCGGACGAGTGGGTGCGCATCCCCATGTCCGCCGGGGTCGACTCCCTGAACGTCGCCGCCGCCTCCGCCGTCGCGTTCTACGCGACCCGGCCGAGGCCCGCCTGAGCGACGTGCCGGGCGCAGACCCGGGTGAGGGCCGGAGGACGCGGTGGCGGCCCTCACCGGCGGGCGTCCGCGCTCAGTGGTGGTGGCACTCCCAGTGCCCCTTGACCCACTGGTGCTCCCAGTGGCCGGGAACATGGACCCACTTGTAGGTGATGTGGTGCTCCCAGTGGCCGTGGTGCCAGGTCTTGTGATCGACCCGTTTCTTCTCCCAGTGGCCCTTCACCCACGTCTTCTCCCAGTGCCCCTTCACCCAGTGGCAGTTGCCGTCGTGGTCGCTGGTCACCACCGACGAGGGGGAGGGCGGGGGAGCGGGATCCGCGGTAGCCGCGCCGGACATGCCGAGCACGGCCCCTCCGGCCAGTAGGCCCGTCGCGGCGGCTCCGGCCACCAGGCGGCGGACTCGCAGGAAAGCGGTCATCGGACACATCTCCCTCGAAGAGTCAGCGACGAGCACGTACGACGAGTCACACCGCTCGCCCTCCACGGCCGCACCGAAGACGCGCCGCGGACGACGAAAGGGAGACCGTCCCGTCTCGCTGTACCGGACGCGGGGGATTCGGACCCGACGGCCGGACAGATGACGAGACAGCCGAAAAATTCGTGGCGCAGCTCCCGGGGCCGCGGCACAGCCATCCGGGACACGCGAACGTCCACTCGGCCGCCCGGGTGACAACCTGCGGCTTTCCGTGTGCAACACCGCGGCATCCGGGTGCCGTGCGGCTACGAATCCCCTGCGCACGAAAACCGTCCACGGGCTGGGCGGACGGCTCCGGCCGGTCCGGTCCGGTCCGCACCGGCGACGGCAGGACCGTACCCGTCGTACCCGTCCTGCTCGAGGGGGATCCGAGCGCGGCCCGGCCACCGAGCGGAGAAGAGCTTCCGGGTGCTCGTCCCTTCCCTCTGCTCACGGCCGAGGGCGGGTCGTCCGAAGTCACCACGAGGCACGAGGCACGAAGCACGAAGCACGAGGCACGAGGCACGAGGCACGAGGCGAGATCCACGAGGCACAGGGGATGAAGCACAAGGCATGACCCACGAGGCACAAGGCACGAGGGAGCGAGAATTTGCCGCACAGCTTCGATCCGCCCGCCCGAGTGGAGGATCTGCTGGCCCGGGTGGCCGGCGGCGACCGGGACGCCTTCACCGGTGTCTACGACGCGCTGGCCGACAGCGTCATGGGACTGGCCTGCCGGATCCTGCGGGACGTCGCTCAGGCGGAGGAGGTGACCCAGGAGGTCATGATCGAGGTCTGGCGCACCGCGGACCGCTACCGTCCCGAGCGGGGAACGGCGAAGGCCTGGGTGCTCACCGTTGCCCACCGGCGGGCGGTGGACCGGGTCCGCTCCGCGCAGGCGGGCACGGAACGGGAACAGCGCACGGGCGTCCTCGAGGCGGAGCGGCCCTTCGACGAGGTGGCCGAGATCGTCCAGAACCACGACGAACAGCGGCGACTGCACCGTTGCCTCACCTCGCTGTCCCGCAAGGAGCGAGTGCCGCTGATGCTCGCCTACTACCAGGGCCTGACCTGTCTCGAGGTCGCCGAGGCCCTCTCCACCCCCGAAGGCACGGTGAAGTCCCGAATGCGCGCGGGGCTCCGACGACTGCGCGCCTGTCTGGAGGCCGACAATGACGCTTGAGGAGGATCCTCACCTGGCCATCGGTGCGTACGCACTGTACGCCCTGCCGCCCGCAGAGGAAGCGGCGTTCGAGAACCATCTCGCCGGTTGCGAGCAGTGCCACCGGGAGGCCGGTGATCTCCTGGAGACCGCCGCCCGGCTCGGCGCCTCGGTGCGGAGCGTCCCGGTGACTCCGCAGGCACGCGCCCGCACTCTTCAGGCCGTCGCCCACACCCGTCGGGACTGCGTCCCGCACCGCCCCCGGGCCCCCGGCCGGCGGGCGCTGCACTTCGCGCTCGCCGCGAGCATCGCGGCGGCAGCCGTGCTCGGCGGCGTCGCCGTCCGGCAGCACGTCGAGGCGGACGACGCGCGTACCCGGGCGGATCGGGCCGAGCAGCAGGCCCGCACCGCGGGCGCCGCGATCACCGAGGTCCTCACGGCACCCGACGCCACCGTTCACGCCGGAGAACTGACCGGTGGGACCACGGCCGCCGTCGTGGTCTCCCGAGCCCAGGCACGGGCGGTGTTCGCCGCATACGGCCTTCCGGCCCTGACCGGGGGCAAGGTCTACGAGCTCTGGTACGCGGCTGCGGCGGGCGATGTCCGCTCGGCGGGCCTCGTGACCGGCATCGCGCCGAACGGCTCCCACATCCTGAAGGGATCGCCCGACGATGCCGTCGCCGTGGGGATCACCGTCGAACCGGCCGGCGGCTCACCGCAGCCCACCGCCGAGCCGCTCGGCGTCATCCCCATAGCCGGCTGACGCGACCGTCCCACCTGCCCGGCCGCCCACGGGCTCCGCTCCGGCTCAGTCCTCGAACGGGTCACCCGGCAGTGGCCGCGGCTGCTGCTGTTCCTGCCGTACGACACCCCCATGGCCGCCGAGCCCGCGCGCGGGGCCCTCGCAGCCCTGGACGAGGGCGATGCCGAGCGCGACGAGCAGGGTCACCACGACGAACACGAACAGCCGCTGGCGCAGCAGACGCGGATTGGCGGGCCGCCGCCCGGTCCCCGTGGTCCTCGGCCCCGGACGCCCGGCCCCGCCACGGGAAGCGGGCCTGTTGCCGCCGCCGGGCCGGGTGCCGCGCGAGGGTGCCGGCCGGGCTCCGGACCGCGACGACGAGGCACCGCCACCGCGCGGGGCGTTGCCCCCGCGAGCCGGCGCACCACCCCGCGAGGGAACCGGACCGCGCGGGGACGACGCTCCGTTGCGCGGCGGCGGGGTGCCGGGCCCGGACTGCTGGCGCAGTGTGCGCTCCGGGTAACCGGTGTCGGAGAGGCGGCCCGTGGGACGATCCGCCTCGGCCGCCCGGGGCACCGGAGGACGCGCCTCCGCCAGACCCTGGGCCTCCCGGGTCGCGATCTCCTTCAGACGCAGCGAGAGATCGAGCGTGCTGGGCCGCTCCTCGGGATCCTTCGCCAGACAGGCCCGAACCAGCGGGGCCAGCGCGTCCGGTACGCCGTTCAGCTGCGGCTCCTCGTGCACCACGCGGTACAGCATCACCTCGGAACTGCCGTGCCCGAAGGGCGAGTCGGCCGTCGAGGCGTAGGCGAGCGTGGCACCGAGCGAGAACACGTCCGTGGCCGGGGTGACCAGTGCCCCGCGCACCTGCTCGGGCGCGAGGAACCCGGGGGAGCCGACCGCCGTGCCGACGTGCGTCAGCGTGGAGGCGCCGGTCGCCCAGGCGATGCCGAAGTCGATGATCCGCGGGCCCTTGGGGGAGAGCAGGATGTTCGAGGGCTTCAGGTCCCGGTGCACGACCCCGGCCTCGTGGACGGCGACGAGCCCCTCCGACAGCGCGGCCCCGATCGAGGCCAGCTCGGCGGCCCCGAGCGGCCCCTCGTCGTTGACCTTGTCGTGCAGGGAGGGCCCGGGCACGTACTGCGTGGCGAACCACGGCCGGTCGGCGTCCAGATCCGCCGCGACCAGCCGCGCTGTGCATCCGCCCCGGATCCGCCGAGCGGCCGACACCTCGCGCGCGAACCGCGACCGGAACTCCTGGTCCTCCGCCAGATCGGGCCGGATCACCTTCAGCGCGACCCGCTGCCCCTTCTTGTCGGAGCCCAGGTAGACGACGCCCATCCCACCCGCGCCGAGCCGTCGGTGGAGCCTGAACGAGCCGACGACGCGCGGGTCCTCGCGCCTCAGGCGCATCATCGCCATGTTCATCCCCGCTGCCCGGTCCGTGTGACGTGGCACAGCTTACGTTTCCACGGCCGTTCGCGCGCAGAGGCCGCGCCCTCTCGTACCGATCGATTGTCAGGGCACGCAGGGCGACTTGAAGCGTGGTCAGGAAGCCTGCGCACAGGCACACCTTGGCGGCCGGGTGCTCTCAACCACCGCTCGCGAAAGGCGGATTGGACCCACGAAGGGTGACCACGTGGGAAGCGGCGTCGCCGCTCACGGGGGGACGCGGACCCGTGGGGCGCCGGCCGGCCGGACGGGCCGCCGAGCGGAGACGCCGGTACGACAGAGAGGGCTGGAAGTGAGTGAAGTCACGCCGGGACCCCGCCTCATGCCCCCGGGCGGGCGGGAAAACCGGACCGGACCGGACAGCCCCTCCGGAAAGACCCCGAGACCCAGGGGCACGTCTCCACCCAGGGGAGTACTCCGCAGGTCACGGCTCATCCTCCGGGAGGCCCGGCAATCGGTACGAGGGCATGACGTGCGACGGCGGCCATCCGCCTAGATTTGAGGTCAAGCGGCGGGTGCAGCACTCGTCCCCCGAGGTCAGACACCCGCCGCTGCCAACGACAACTGATCAGGTCAGGAGAGGGACCATGGCCCTTACGGCACCGCGGACGATGATCCGCACACAGGGACGCGGTACGCGCCCCCGTCGAACGGGCCGCCGCCACCCCCTGGTGGCGACACTGATGGCCCTTCCTCTGGCGGTCCTGCTCCTCGTCGTCTTCGACGGCTGGGAGACAGTGGCCACACAGGCGTCGTCCGTGGGAGTGATGCTGGGGCGCTGAGCGGCGACCCCAGGCCCGGATGAGCGGTCCGGGCGGGGACATCCACCCATGAAACCCCGTGGGGACGGGGGTGCGGCGGACGGCAAAAAATGCAGGCGCAGCTGGGGAGCTGCGCCTGCATTGCTTTTCCCCCTGGCCCCTGGTCCCTGGCCCCCGCGACCCGTCGTCCCGCGATGTCGGTGGCCCCGGCTGCGTACCCTCGCGAGGAGACCCGCCCGCCGCCCAGGGAGCCCCGTGACCATGCCCGTGACCGAGCACCCCCTGCTCGTCGAGCTCACCCTCCGAGCCGGAGCCCGGGCCCACGAGATCACGTCGGCCTGTCCCTGCGGCGCGGCCGTCCTCGCCGACCGCCCCGACGCCACCGTCGTCCGGCACGCCGGTACCGTCGCGAAGGCGCACGCCCCCGACACCGACCCGGCCGGGCTCGCCCCGCGCCTGGCCCTGGCCGCCGGCCTCCCCGGCATCCTCCTCCCGCCGCTCACACCGACCGCGACCCCGCTCCACGGCCGTCTGGTGACCTTCTGGCCGTACGGCACTGCGGTGGACCCGGAGGACCCCGACACGGCTCCCTGGGAGGCTGCGGGGATCCTGCTCGCCCGTCTGCACCGCACGCCCGCACCGGCCACCCTGCCCGGGATGCGCGGGCCCGCCAAGGCCGCCCACGCCGTGGCCCGTCTGCGCGCGGCCGGACCGCACCCCGCCGTCGCGCCCGTCCTGAGCGCCTGGCGTGCGCTCCCCGCCTGGGCCCGCGCCGAAGCCCCCATGCCCCACACCGCCACCCTCTGCCACGGCGACCTCCACCTCGGCCAGCTCGTCCGCCACCCGGCCCCCGACGGCCCCTGGCTCCTGATCGACGTCGACGATCTCGGCGTCGGCGTCCCGGCCTGGGACCTCGCCCGCCCCGCCGCCTGGTTCGCCTGCGGTCTGCTCCCGCCCGAGGAGTGGTCCCGCTTCCTGGCGGCCTACCGGGCCGAAGGCGGCCCCGCCGTCCCCCGGGACGGCGACCCCTGGGACGCGCTCGACGTCCCGGCCCGGGCACTCACGGTGCAGACGACGGCACGGGCTGTCACGAAGTCGGTCGCGCAGGGACGGTCGCTGGACGAGGTCGAACAGTGCCTCGTCGACGCCTGTGCCCGAATGGGTTTCGTCCCCCCGCAGTTGGCGGCGGATTCCGCGAAGTAGGGTGCAACCGACCGCAGCCGGACAGTGTCCGTCCTGGCGGTAGGCGAAACAGCACCGACCGGCGAGGAGTTGAGCCGAATCATGCAGTGCCCGAAGTGTCACGCTCAAATGCAGACGTACAACCGCAACGGCGTCCAGATCGAACAGTGCAGCAACTGCCGTGGGATCTTCCTCGACTACGGCGAGCTGGAGGCGCTGACCCGCGTCGAGTCCCAGTGGTCCCAGCCGGCGCCGCCGCCCCCGGCCGCCCCGCAGGCGTACCCCGCCCCGGCCGCTCCCGCCTGGGGCGCCCCGCACGGCGGCGGTCACCACGGCGGCGGCCACTACGGTGGCCACCAGCGCCACAAGAGCTTCGGTCACATGCTGTTCTCCAGCTGAACCGGCACCGACAAGAAGCCCCCGACCGCGAAGGCGGCCGGGGGCTCTCGGTGTGTGGACGATACTGGGATTGAACCAGTGACCTCTTCCGTGTCAGGGAAGCGCTCTCCCGCTGAGCTAATCGTCCTCGGGACCACGACCCGAAGGCCGCATGCACTGCGTGCGCGATACTGGGATTGAACCAGTGACCTCTTCCGTGTCAGGGAAGCGCTCTCCCGCTGAGCTAATCGCGCGGGTTCGGATCCTCGAACAGATCCAGTGGACGATACTGGGATTGAACCAGTGACCTCTTCCGTGTCAGGGAAGCGCTCTCCCGCTGAGCTAATCGTCCTTGGAGGTGGAGACGGGATTTGAACCCGTGTAGACGGCTTTGCAGGCCGTTGCCTCGCCTCTCGGCCACTCCACCAGGAGTGCAGGGGACCGGGAAGACCCCTTGTTCCTTCGAGCGGACGACGAGGCTCGAACTCGCGACCTCAACCTTGGCAAGGTTGCGCTCTACCAACTGAGCTACGTCCGCCTGTCGGTTCGGTCGGCTCTCGCGTCCCGGCGACGTGTTGAACTCTAGCGGATACCCGGGCCAGTACAAAAACGCGTTTGCGCAGCGTGCTGCGCTGTGTCTGCTCGCGGACCTGGTCAGGACCCCTGGCCGGGACATGCGGGACACGTCCGGACCGCGTCCCGGGAGCGCCGCCATACACTCGACCACGTGCTCGATCTCCCTCCATTCGCCCGTTTCGGCACCCGTGTCGCCACTGGCCTCCTCGACGTGACCAGCGATCCCGCGGCCCTCGACGCCGCCGGATTCTGGGCGGTCTGCGCCGACTTCGAGGGCCGTCCGGTCTGCGCGCGCTTCGCGGACGTGCGTGAGGAGACCGTGCCCGCTCCCGTGCCCGGGGCGTGGCGAGGGCCCTCGCCCGGTGACTGGACGTCCTCGCTCGACCGCGCCGCGTACACGGCGGGAGTGCGCCGCATCCGTGAGCACATCGCGGCCGGCCAGGTGTACCAGGCCAACCTCTGCCGGGTCCTGACCGCGCCGGTGGAGCCCGAAGCCGACGTCGACGCGCTGACCGCCCTGCTGGCCCGGGGCAATCCGGCGCCGTACGCAGGAACGATTCGCCTCCCGGCGCACGGCATCGAGACGGCCACCGCGTCGCCCGAGCTCTTCCTGCGCCGCGACGGCCGGGTCGTCGAGTCGGGGCCCATCAAGGGCACCGGGCGCACCGAGGCGGACCTCCTCGACAAGGACTACGCCGAGAACGTGATGATCGTGGACCTCGTCCGCAACGACCTCGGGCAGGTCTGCGCCACCGGCAGCGTCACCGTCCCCGACCTGTGCGCCGTCGAGAAGCACCCGGGTCTGGTCCACCTGGTGTCCACGGTCCGCGGCGAGCTGCGCGAGGGCGCCGGCTGGCCGGAACTGCTCGACGCCGCCTTCCCGCCCGGCTCGGTCACCGGCGCCCCCAAGTCCAGCGCCCTGCGGATCATCGACGCACTGGAGACGGCTCCCCGCGGCCCGTACTGCGGCGGCATCGGCTGGGTCGACGCCGACCGGGGGACCGGCGAGCTGGCCGTAGGCATCCGCACCTTCTGGATCGACCGCGCTCGCGGGGGCTCGGCCGTGCTGCGCTTCGGCACCGGCGCCGGCATCACCTGGGGCTCGGACCCCGAGGCCGAGTGGGCGGAGACCGAGCTGAAGGCCTCCCGGCTGCTCGCGATAGCGTCGGGAACGTACGAGGGCACGGGATCGTGCGAAGCCAAGGAATCGCGCGAGGGCACTGGACCGTGCGAGGGCAAGGGATCGTACGAGTTCGAGGGAGAGGGACTGACGTGAAGATCTGGCTCGACGGCGGGCTGCAGGACAGCGAGTCCGCCCGCGTCTCCGTCTTCGACCACGGACTGACCGTGGGCGACGGCATCTTCGAGACGGTGAAGACGGTGGACGGCGTGACGTTCGCGCTGACCCGCCATCTCGACCGGCTGACCCGCTCCGCGCGCGGTCTCGGTCTGCCGGACCCCGACCACGACGAGGTCCGCCGCGCCTGCGCCGCCGTCGTCGAGGCCAACCCGATGCCGCTCGGCCGGCTCCGCATCACCTACACCGGTGGCCACGGCCCCCTCGGCTCCGACCGCGGCGAACAGGGCCCCACCCTCGTCGTCGCCCTCGGCGGGACCACCCGGCGCGCCGACTCCACGGCCGTCGTCACGGTTCCCTGGACCCGCAACGAACGCGGCGCGCTCACCGGCCTGAAGACCACCTCGTACGCCGAGAACGTCGTCGCTCTGGCCCGCGCCCATCAACACGGCGCCACCGAGGCGCTGTTCGCCAACACGGTCGGGCAGCTCTGCGAGGGCACCGGGTCCAACGTGTTCGTCGTCCTGGACGGCGAGATCCACACCCCGCCGCTCGCCTCGGGCTGCCTCGCGGGCATCACGCGCGAGCTGACCGTGGAGTGGACCGGAGCCAAGGAGACCGTTCTGCCGCTGGACGTGCTGGAGCGGGCCGAGGAGGTCTTCCTCACCTCCACCCTGCGCGACGTCCAGGCCGTCCACCGCGTCGACGACCGCCAACTGCCGGACACACCGGGGCCGGTGACCGCCAAGGCGATGCGGATCTTCGCCGAGCGGTCCGGCGACGACCTCGACCCGTAGGACACCCGGACCGGGGACCGGTCAGGAGAGCGGACCCGCAACGACCCGGGAAAACAGGCTGACGTCGCCCGCCGTGATGGGTAGAAAGCCCCTGATGACCACTACCCTGCGGCCGACCGAGCCGCTTCAGCGCACCGCTGACGGGGCGCTGTCGCGCCACTACCAGGTCTGCGTGAACAGCCGTCCCGTCGGATCGGTCCACCTCTCCACGTCCGCGAGCTTCGGCCCCGACGCCGCCCGGATCGCCGACCTGAGCATCGATGAACCGGACCGTCGGCGCGGCCGGGGCACGGTGGCCGCGCTGGCCGCCGAAGAGGTCGCCCGGGGCTGGGGCTGCAAGTGGATCGACCTCACGGTGCCCGCCGACGCGGAGACCGCGCTGCGGCTGGCGACGGCGCTCGGCTACGTCCACCGCAATCGCGGCATGGAGAAGCCCCTGGGCGCCACCGCTCCCCGACTGCCCGGGGGCAGCCGGGGCAGGCCCATGACGGAGGCCGAGTACCTGCCCTGGCTCGAACACGGGGTCGCGGCCTACGCCCAGGACTGGGCGGATCGCGGGGTGCCCGAGGACGAGGCGTGGGCCAGGTCGCGGCGGGACCACGAACGGCTGCTGCCGCAGGGCCGGGCGACGGAGAACATGCTGTTCAGCGTCCTGGAGCAGGAGGGCACACGGGTCGGCACCCTGTGGCTGTCGTTCGTCGGCGACAAGGCGTTCGTGTTCGACGTCGAGGCCGACGGGGCGTTCCGCGGCCGGGGCCACGGACGCTCCCTGATGCTGCTGGCCGAGGCCCAGGCGATCGCGGCGGGCAGGCGAGTTCTCGGCCTCAACGTCTTCGCCGGCAACACCCCGGCCGAGCGGCTCTACGAGTCGCTCGGATATCTGCCCGTGTACTACTCGATGTACAAGAACCTGCTCTGAGCCGGCCCGCGCCCAGCCCGCCTCACGCCTGTTCGGCCAGCAGCCGGTCGGTGATCTCCTGGATGCGTTCGCGCAGCCCCTCCTGGCTCTTGCCGCCGTCGAGACGCTCGCCGCCGATGACGTATGTCGGGGTGCCGGTCACGCCGATCGCCTTGCCCTCGGCCTGGTCGGCGTCCACGATCAGGATGTGCCGGCCGTCGATCAGGGCGGTGTCGAACTCCTCGGCGTCGAGACCGAGTTCACCGGCGACCTCGACCAGGAAGGGTTCCCCCCTGCGGGCCAGCTCCTCGACCCGGCCCAGTACGGCCTCGATGTACGGCCACCCCTGGCCCTGCTCCAGGGCCTCCTCGGCGGCCTGCGCGGCGGCGAAGGCGTGCTTGTGCTTCTCCAGCGGGAAGTGCCGCAGCCGCAGCTCCAGCCGGTCGCCGTACCGCTCGCGCAGGGCGCGCAGGTCGTCGAGAGCGCCGCGGCAGTCCGGGCACTGGAGCTCGCACCAGATGTCGAGGACGACGGCGGGACGGTCGGACGCCGTGCCGGACGCGGGGACGGAAGCCGGGGCCGGGGTGGCGGAGGAGGTCGGGGACGAGTCGCTCATGACGCAAGTCTCCCAGTCCGCGCCGGGCCGTCCCAACCCGGACCGTCGGCCGCCCGGGCGCGGAACTCGCGTTCTGCCGGACGTTCCGCCCGGACGTTCCGCCCGGAGGTTCCGGTTCGTGCGGCACCTGCGGAGGAGCCGACCCGGAGATGTCCCTGATGTCCCGCCGGAGCATGGCCCGCGAGCGGTGCGCAGGTGCAGGATGGAAGGGACGAAGCGCGGGCCCGTCCGGCCTTGTCGCCGAGTCGATGTGACTTCTGCCCGTGAGCCGACGCCTGGAGGACCGGATGATTGCCGAGACCGTCTGTTCCGCCGTCGCCGCTGCGGGCCTGGGCATCGCGGTGGTCACGGCCTACCGCAAGCGCTTTTTGGCGGCCGCCCGTATCGCCGCGTACGCCCTTGTGCCGCTGGGCCTGGTGATGACGGGCGTCGTCGACTGGATCGCCGACACCGCCTTCAGCCCGACGGCCTGGGCGGGCTTCGTCGTGCTCGGCGGGGCCTGGGCCCTGTTCGCCACCACCCGTGCCGTGGAGCGCCGCCGCGGCGGCACCCGCAAGGAGCGCAGAGCGGCGGCCCGCTCCGCTCGGGCCGAGGCGGTGGCCCCCGCCGCCTCCGCGCCCACCCTGGGCCAGGCGTCCCGCCCGGCGTCGGGCCAGGCGTCCCGCCCGGCGTCGCGTCCCGCGGCGGCACCCCGGGCGACCGGCGGCTCCGACGACTTCAGCGACATCGAGGCCATCCTGAAGAAGCACGGCATATGAACCCGGACCGGTAACCGCGCCTACGGAGTCGCCCGGCGATTGAAACGACACAGTCGGCCTGCCCGTGCGCGGAAGTGATCACGGCCCGACATCGGCGTCACGGAAACCGGCGCACTCACGCTCAAACCGTGTGGGTGATCGCGCGAAGGGCGTCACCTGCGTCATCATCGCCCGCGAGATGCTGGACACGACACAGAGCGACGCCGCGCCGCAGCAGGACGAGCCGCGCGGGTGCCTCTTCGCCCTTTCCCAGCCACCGCTGATGATCTTTCTGGCGGTGATCGGGTGTCTCCTGCTCATGGCTTCGCTGCATGATCTGCTGCTGCTCTGAGCCGTACCCGCGGTCCCCGGCGTCACCCGCCGGGGCCGCGTCGGCATCCAATGACATCAAATGCCAGCAAGGGACGTCAGGGAGTGCGCGTGAGGCCCAGCGCGGCAGGCCGGCCTCAGCCGGCCGCCTCCTTGCGGCGCGCCCGGTAGGCGGCGACATGAAGGCGGTTGCCGCAGGTCCGGCTGTCGCAGTACCGGCGGGACCGGTTGCGGGAGAGGTCGACGAAGGCGCGTCGGCAGTCCGGGGCCTCACAGCGCCGGAGCCGCTCCTGCTCCCCGGCCACCACGAAGAACGCCAGCGCCATCCCGCAGTCGGCCGCCAGGTGGTCGGCGACGGAGGCGCCGGGCGCGAAGTAGTGCACATGCCAGTCGTAGCCGTCGTGATCCGTGAGGCGTGGCGTGGTGCCCGCGGCGGCGATCAGCTCGTTGATCAACCCGGCGGCGATTCGCGGGTCCGATGCCGCGAAAATCCCGGCGAACCTTCCACGGATCTTGCGCACCGCGGAGAGGTCGAACTCGGAGAGCACGCCGACATCACTGATCTCGTGCTTTCGTACGAAATCCGCGAGGGCGGCGACATCCGGCAGCGCGTCCGGAGTCAGCTCGTCCTCCGGTGCGGTGTTCACCAGTTCCACCACGGCGTCGAGCGCGCACCGGGTGTCGTGGGTGATCAGCACATTTCGCTCCCTGGCCTGGGGGTCGGGCGGGCGCCCGCCGATGCTGGCCGATCGTAGCCGTACCGGGCCGTCGAGCAACGGCCACCGGGGGGCCGGATCGCCCGGGCGCCGGACGCCGCGGGGCCCGGCGGAGTCCGTGTGCCCAGGCCGCACGCACGCCGACGCCGCCCCACGGCAACCCGTGGCGCGGCGTCGGCGCATGCCCTATTCGGTTGTACTGGCCCGAGCCGTCTCCCCGAGTGGACGGCGCCGGGCAGCTCGGTGTGAGCCTCGCCCTAGCTCTCCGCCAGGATGTGCGAGAGCTCCTGATCGAGATCGAAGTGCCGGTGTTCCGTGCCCGGAGGCACGGCCGCGTCCGTCCGCTTCAGGAAGGACTCCAGGGCCCGCGCAGGGGCCTCGAGCAGGGCTTCGCCCTCAGGAGAGCTCAGGGCGATGCAGACGACGCCCTGACCGTGACTGCGCGACGGCCAGACACGGACGTCGCCGGTGCCCGTGGGCCGGTGCAGGCCTTCGGCGAGCAGGTCGCGGGCGAACACCCACTCGACGGTCTCCTCGGCACCGGTGTGGAAGGTGGCGTGCACGGCGTAGGGGTCGGCCGTGTCGTACCGCAGGCCTGCGGGGACAGGCAGGGATGACTCGCTCGACACAACGAGGCGCAGGTGCAGCTCGCAGCTGACCGTGGTGTTCATAAGCGCCAGGGCCTTTCGCTCAGTGTGCGCTCGGGGATTCGCACGTCGGCGAAATCGACATGCCACCTACGGTGCCGTTGTAAACCCCTCTGAGTGTTTTACGTGCCTTTACGTAACTCTTCCGGCCGACAGCGCGTTCGCCCGGTACCACCATTCCGGTGACCGGATTCTCTCGGGTAGGGTCAGGCTGTATGAACACGGGGAGTAACGAGCCGGGCGACGCGGGCGTGGCGGCAGACGGGTCGGAATCGGGCGGAGCGGCGGAGGGTCACGGGCAGGAGCTCGGCTCCAGGGCGCCCGAGTTCGTCAAGGCGCGCCGCGCGCTGCACCTGAGCTGGCAGGTCGGCATCTTCGTGATCGGCCTCGCCGTGGTGGTCGCCGGCATCATCATGCTGCCGCTGCCCGGCCCCGGCTGGGTCGTGATCTTCGGTGGCATGGCGATCTGGGCGACCGAGTTCGTCTGGGCGCAGCTGGCGCTGCGCTGGACCAAGCGCAAGGTCACCGAGGCCGCCCAGCGCGCGCTCGACCCGAAGGTCCGCCGCCGCAACATCATCCTGACCGTGATCGGCCTGGTGATCATCTCGGTCCTGGTGGGTGTCTACGTGTGGAAGTTCGGCTTCGAGATGCCCTGGAAGATCAAGGACCAGTGATCCCCGGCGACGGGGCGGGGACGGGTCGGCCGTGGTCACAGCCATCCCGTGACATGGGGTAATGTTCTTCCTGCGTCCGGGCGATTAGCTCAGTGGGAGAGCGCTTCGTTCACACCGAAGAGGTCACTGGTTCGAACCCAGTATCGCCCACCCGGAACGTGGGGGCCGCGACGAGAAAACCCACGCCGGCCACCGC
>NZ_JBHWUU010000067.1:0-57551 GCF_042737375.1 Streptomyces sp. NPDC060000 | reverse complement strand
GGGTACCACATCGCTGCGCGATGTGCAAGTGGGGCGGTCGCTGCGCTCCCGCTGGCCCTCGCGATGCGAGGGCGGTCACCTCCGCTGCGCTCCGGTGACCGGTGGGGCCGGCCGCTGCGCGCCCGGCTGGCCGCGCATCGCGCGGCCGTGGCTGGCGGGGTGTCAGGTGCGGCTAGTGGGGCCTCCAATCCGAGAGTTGGGGAGTGCTTCGCACTCCTGGGCGGGTCCGCTGCGCTCCCCCGCCTGACGGTCCTTCCGGCTGCGCCTCCAGAACCTTGGGGCCCGCTGGCGCGGGCCGGGCTGGCTACGAAGGGTGGGGGTCGCTCGTTCGTGTGGGTTCCAGTGTAGCGTGTGCATCAGGTTGATGCAGCATGTACCGTTGGCGGAAACACGGGACACCCCTCAACCATCCGTGCGGGGCTCGGGAAGCGAGGACCCTTTGAATCCGTTGGGCTTCGAAAGGCGCTTTGAAGCGCGAAAGCAAATCCATCGTGAGGTTAGCGGAATGACGGTGGGGCAGATTCACGAACTCTGGGTGGCCGCTGGCGGCCTGGAGAATCGGGAGAACCAGCCTCAACCACTCAGCACGGAGGACCGGCTGGCAGCGGTCCGGCGTAACGAGCTGAAGCGCATCTGGACCCTGATGACCGAGGACGGGTGGCAGACCTACTCCCCTGAAAGCGACCCGGATGTACACCGCTGGCGCCATGCGCAGCAGGAGCGTCAAGCACGCGAGAGCGATGCGGCCGCGGAGCCGGGGCGGGCCCGGGTAAACCGCTACCGGATCGTGGGGCAGCGGACTGATCCGGAGCACCCGGGCGCTGCCGTGCTGACCCACTACGCCTACGGCCGGTCGGTCGAAAGTGCCCTCGCGAAGGCCCGGAAGCGGCTGGAGAAGCCGGACGGTCTGTACGGGGACCAGGGCCTGTACCGCGTGGTGGAGGTGGTGGAGGAGAGCCTGGACAGCGAGCTCTGGCAGCAGGAGGAGGCCCGCAGGCGGTACCTGACCGCCATCCTGGAGAACGCCACCACTACGGTGCGCGGCCGTGAGCTGGAGGACCCGGACGCGGACCTGGTGAGCCGCCTGGACGACTTCTTCACCCGCGCCGTCACCTTCCCTGATCCGCATACCCCCGGCGTACATCCCCGGCCCCACCAGGCCACGTTCGGCTGGACCAGCGAGCAGCCCTACATCGAGCACGCCAGTGACCCCGGCCGCGCCCTGGCCCTGTTCCTCCTGGCCTACTTGGACCACTACGGCCTGTACTTGGGGGCAGCCGTCCGCGCCGGTGACCATCCCGATGCGCAGCCGGTGGACGGGGGCCGCCCTTCTGCCCGCGAGGCAGAGGGAGGCGAGGCGCCGACGGAACTTGTCGAGCGCGTCCTGGACATCTGCGGGCAGCACTACGCGGCCGTGACCGGCACCAGCTCCGACCAGTGGGACCAGGAGTCGGCCCGGGAAGTCGTGGGCATCGCCTTGCGGACCGTTCGCATGGCGGAGCGGGACGCCTACCCGCAGACCCTGGAGACGTACCTGCACGAGCGCAGGGCGCGGCTGGAGCGGCTGTGGCAGCGCTACGAGCCCGGCGGCATGTTCGCGGGCGAGATCGTTCTCATGGACCTGCCCGGGTGCTTCGTGCTGTGCGAGAGGATCGACAGCACCCCGCTCTGGCTCGAAGGAATCTGGACGCAGGAAGGCCGGGAGGAAACCGCGCTGGAAAGGCTTCGGAACGCCTGGCTGTACGACACGGCGGAAAAGGACGGACGATGAGCAGGATTCCGCTCAAGAAACACCAGGTCGCCCAGAAGTCGGCCTTTCGTAGGTGGGTCGGATTCCCTGCAAGGTCATCTGTGCCCCCACAGGGTGCCCGTGGCACGATCGTGTCAGCGACCGGCTCCGGCAAAACGATCATGGCCTCTGCGTGCGCGTTGGAGTGCTTCCCCGAGGGCCGGATCCTCGTGACCGTGCCGACCCTGGATCTGCTCGTGCAGACCGCTCAGGCGTGGCGGGCGGTGGGGCACCGCTCCCCCATGGTCGCGGTGTGCTCGCTGGAGAACGACCCGGTGCTGAACGAGCTGGGGGTGCGCACCACCACCAACCCGATCCAGCTCGCGCTGTGGGCTGGGCACGGGCCGGTCATCGTGTTCGCCACGTACGCCTCTCTCGTGGACCGCGAGGATGTCGAGGACCCGATGGGCCAGCGGAAGGTTCGCGGGCCGCTGGAGGCAGCTCTGGCGGGCGGAGAGCGCCTGTACGGCCAGCGCATGGACGGTTTTTCGCTCGCCATAGTGGATGAGGCGCACGGAACCGCAGGTGATCTGGGGAGGCCGTGGGCGGCGATCCACGACAACGCCCGTATCCCCGCCGACTTCCGGCTGTACCTGACCGCGACCCCGCGCATCCTCGCCGCGCCACGGCCGCAGAAGGGCGCGGACGGCCAGGAGGTGGAGATCGCGACCATGGGCCAGGACTCGGAAACCTACGGGCCGTGGCTGGCTGAGCTTGGGCTGAGCGAGGCGATCGAGCGCGCGATCCTTGCCGGGTTCGAGATCGACGTGCTGGAGATCCGCGACCCCTCCCCGGTCCTCGGGGAATCGGAGGAGGCGCAGCGGGGCCGGCGCCTGGCGTTGTTGCAGACGGCGCTCCTGGAGCACGCCGCGAGGTGGAACCTGCGCACCGTGATGACTTTCCATCAGAAGGTGGAGGAGGCGGCGGCGTTCGCGGAGAAGATGCCGGAGACGGCCGCGGAGCTGTACATGAATGACGCCTCCGACGACGACCTGGCGGCCGCGGACCGGCTCCCCGCATCGTCGATCGACGCGGAGTTCTACAAGCTGGAGGCTGGCCGCCACGTCCCACCGGACCGGGTGTGGTCGGCGTGGCTGTGCGGCGACCACCTCGTTGCCGAACGCCGCGAGGTGCTGCGGCAGTTCGCCAACGGCATCGACGCGGCCGGCCGCCGGGTCCACCGCGCGTTCCTCGCGAGCTGTCGCGTGCTCGGGGAAGGCGTCGACATCACCGGCGAACGGGGCGTGGAAGCCGTCTGCTTCGCCGACACCCGCGGCTCCCAGGTCGAGATCGTGCAGAACATCGGCCGCGCGCTCAGGTTGAACCGCGACGGCAGCACGAAGGTCGCCCGCATCATCGTGCCGGTGTTCCTGGAGTCCGGCGAGGACCCGACTGACATGGTCGCCTCCGCCAGCTTCCGCCCCCTTGTAGCGGTCCTCCAGGGACTCCGCAGTCATGATGAACGACTCGTTGAGCAGCTCGCCTCCCGCGCCCTCACCAGCGGCAAACGCAAGGTCCACGTCCAGCGCGACGAGAACGGCCAGATCATCGGCGCCGACGGCTCGGGCGACGGCGAGGACCAGGAGCACGACGACACCCAGGCCGCCGCCGAATCCGCCCTGCTCCACTTCTCCACTCCCCGGGACGCAGCCACGATCGCAGCGTTCCTGCGCACCCGCGTCTACCGGCCGGACAGCCTCGTCTGGCTGGAGGGCTACCAGGCCCTGCTGCGCTGGCGGGCGGAAAACGAGATCACCGGGCTCTACGCCGTGCCCTACGACGTTGAGGTCGAAGTCGGAGCGACGAAGGCGTTTCCGCTTGGGCGATGGGTCCACCAGCAGCGGAAGGCGCTACGGGCCGGGGAGCTGGAGGAGCGGCGCAAGACCCTGCTGGACGCGCCGGAGGCCGGGATGGTGTGGGAGCCGGGCGAGGAGGCGTGGGAGAACAAGCTCGCCGCGCTGCGCTCGTACCGGCGCGCCACCGGGCACATGGCCCCACGTCAGGACCAGGTCTGGGGCGAGGGCGACGCGATGGTGCCCGTCGGGCAGCATGTGGCCAATCTCCGCAGGAAGGGCGGCCTCGGGAAAGACCCCGAGCGCGCGACGGTGCGGGCGGCACAGCTGGCGGCGATCGACCCAGACTGGGACTGCCCGTGGCCGCTCGACTGGCAGCGGCACTACCGCGTCCTCGCGGACCTCGTCGACGCCGACGGCCACCTGCCCGACATCGCACCCGGCGTACTGATGGACGGCGACGACATCGGACGATGGCTCGCACGGCAACGCGATGCGAGCACCTGGGCGCAGCTGTCCACCGATCAACAGGAACGGCTGTCCCAGCTGGGCGTGAAGCCCATCCAGCCGCCATCTCCGGCCCCGGCGGCCACCCGCGCGACGAAGCCGGGCAAGGCGCAGCAGGCGTTCCAGCGCGGACTTACGGCCCTCGCGCAGTGGGTGGAACGGGAAGGCCCGGACCGGCCGACGCCGCGCGGCCACGCTGAGGAGATCGCGGTCGACGGCGAGACGGAGCCCGTGACCGTCAAGCTGGGCGTATGGGTCTCGAACACCCGCGCGAGGTGGGACAAGCTCACTTGCGAGCAGCAGGCCGCCCTCGCCGCCTTGGGTGTGCCCTGGGCGAAGGCCGCAGCGGTGCCTGCCCCGTCCGGCAGCATGGACGACGGTTCCGTCCGGCCCGCGCCGTCGGACGCACAGGCGCAGGAAGACCACGGCCAGGGCGACACAGTGACGCGGGAAGAGCGCGAGACCCAGGCAGCACGGGGCCGGGCGCGGGCGCAGCGCATGAACGAGCTGATGCGCAACCACACCAAGGCACAACTGCTGCGCATGGCCTACGCGGGCGGCCTGGTGAACCACAACTCCCCCGAGAAGTGGCGCAAGGACGAAATCGCCTCCGCTGTCGTGGACATCGAGTTCCGCGCGGCCGACCGGCTCTGACCACAGCATGATGCTCTCGACGGGGCTCGCGGATGTTCGAGATCTACAGGTCGAACTCGAGGTGCTCGATGTCCGTGAAGCGGACCTCCTCCAGGGAGCCGGCACGGCGGCCGCCGTCCTGGAAGTAGACCTCCTTGAGTGCCTCAGCAGCGAGCTCCTTCAGGCGCTGCTCGGTGGCGCCCTGCTCTTGGGCGTCGAAGAGGCGGGCGGCGTACTGCGGGGGCAGGGCGACGGTCAGGTGCCGGATGCGGTCCTGGTCCGTCGACCCGATCGGCGCGGAGTAGCCGAGCCGGGCGCGGGTGTCGATGACGATGCCGCCGGTCGTCGCCGCCCGCTCCTTGGCCTTGGCCCGGATTTGCGGCTGCCAGCGCGCCTTCACCTCGCGCTCCAGGCGCGCGGCGAGGTCCGGACGCGGCTTCTTGATCTGATCCTTCACATACCGCTCGACGGTGCGCTGGGAGATCCGCAGCATCTGGGCGACCGCCTTGGTGCCGCCCAGCTGCTTGACCAGGTACCGCATCTGCGGGCCCGCGTTCTTGGGCGCCGGGCGGGTGAACGCCTTCTGCACCGCGGCGTCCAGGCCGTCCCCGAACAGGCTCATCCTCGCCCTCTCCTACTCTCCGTTGTCGACGTCGGTGACGGTGCCGTCCTTGATGTAGCGGGCGAGGTTGAGCTCCGGGGCGTTGAACCGCTCACGGACCTCCTCACCCCACAGGACGCTCTGGGTGCCCTCGTGCTTGACCAGGCCCGGGTTGATGCCGAGCTTGAAGCCGCCCGGAAGCGGCTTGCCGTCCTTGTAGGGCAGGAAGTCCAGCGGCGAGGTGCCGTTGGCGGCGTAGACGACGCAGTCGGACAGGACCGCGACCGGGTACTGGCCGGTGAACGCCGCATGCTTGACGATCTTGCGGTGCAGGTTGATCCGGGTCCGGGAGATGACCGCCGCCCGGATGTCCGGCCGCCACGTCGGACGGGACAGCGCCCGCCACGGCTGCCCGGGCTTCCAACCCTCACCGCGCGGCCGCTCGCGCAGCTTGCCCAGGCCGCCCTTCACCGTCGCCTTGACCGCAGAGACGACGATCGCCAGCTCCGGGTCACGCTCCTTGTAGCCGTCCATCGCGGCGAGGAAGTCGGCCGGCGGCAGGTCGGCGTCGACACCGAGGTCGGCCATCGTGGCGAGGAAGGCGTCGCGCAGCCGGTTGTACCAGCCGTCCAGGTATCGGCCGTTCTCGTAGCGGACGTACGCCTCGAGCGGCGTGACGTCGTAGCCGAGCTCCACCGCGTACGCCACGGTCGGCGTCGCGTACCAGGCCGGGCCCTCGGGGCGCTCGCCCTTCGGCGTGAACGGGCTGGGCAGCAGACTGCCGTCCAGGTCCGCCCACTTGTCCTTGCCGAGCTTCACCCTCGACAGGTCGACGTGCGACAGGTCGACCAGCCACGAGCCGGGCAGCTTCGCGTCGAACTCTGGTGTCTTGACGCGTGTCGGTGCGCCGAGGCCAACGACCAGGCCGTTGGCGCCGGCAGCGAAGGCCATGTTCACGTCGATGCCCACCAGGTGCCGCAGCGTGCATTCAGCATCCGTCATCGACCGCGCCCAGTCGAACGCCTCCTCGAACAACTTCTCCGCAGGTCCCCGCACGTGGAACCGCGGCAGATCCGCCAGGAGCGGGTGCCCGTCGGGGGCCTCGCACGGCGCACAGTCCACCGGGTCCTTCCCCAGCGAGCCGGGGTTGTGCTCGGAGTGCCGTCGGCCGTCGGCGTCGGGCTCGGAGGCGCGGGTCGGCGGGTGCAGCGCGGTCATCAGCTCCAGGCCGGTCACCGCGGTCGATCCCCGCGGCGTCATCACCCTCGACGCGTACACGCCCAGGACGCGGGCGAGTTCCGCGGGCGGGAGCTGTCCGGCCTCGCCCCAGTGTCGGGTGTCCAGCGCGTTCCACGACGGGATGCACAGCTGCACGCAGGCCCGCTCCGAACCCTGCGCCGGGCGGTAGATCCGCGCCCACGGCCCGAACCCGCGCTTCGTGAGCTTCCACTCCGCACGGACCAGCTGCTTGATGACCTTGTGGCCCTCCGGGATCCGCCCGGCATGCCGCTCCTCCTCGGTGAGGGCGACCGGCAGGCCGAAACGCTTAAGTGCCGCCTCGGTGAGCACCAACAGCGGGTCGGCATCCTTGCCCGGACCCGACAGCCTCGGCGCCCCGAGCTTCGCCTCCTTGAGCGTCCAGTCCACCAGGGACGGGATCGACTTGGCGGGCACGTCCAGGACCAGACCGCCGACGCAGTATGCGTATGCCTGGCCGTCTTCGACGTCGACGACCGCCAGCGGACCATTCTCAAACCGCGGATCCGTGCCATCCGTAGGAATCGCGGCGGGGGCCCCCTTCCTCGCGCCCGGACGGCTCGACGTCGACGACGGCCTGGTGGTGCGCGCCGGACGCGTCGCGGCCGCCGGGGCAGCGGCGACGGGGGCGGGGCTGGTCTGGGTGTTCTCGACTGCAGTCATGTCCGCAGCCTCGACAGCCGCATCCGCCGGGGTCGGCGAGGCGGTGACCGTGGCCGGCACCGCCGGGGCGTCCGTCTCCTCCGACGCTGAAGGCGCAGGGTAGAGCTCCGCGAGCTGGTCCAGCAGCCGGGCGTAGGCGTCGCGCTCCGGCGGGCGAGGCTCGGTCTTGCCGGACTCCCAGCCACTGACGGTTGCCCGCCGAACGTCCAGGGCTGCGGCCACTTCGTCCAGCGTCAGGCCGTGTGCCTGGCGCAGCCGCTTACGCTCCGCCGGCGGCGGCAGCACAGATCGGGACGCGACCAGCGCATCGATCCGATCGAACAACTCGGACATCGAACACCTCCTGAGCCACCACACTCTAGCCCATAAACCGTACAGATAGCGTACGTTTGCCGTACGGATAGCGCCCATAGCGTTGATCTCGCAGCTAGCGACGGGTTGGGCGTAGCGGGGGTTCGGGGCGATCCCGAGCGTGTCGGCAAGGTCGGATGGTGCGTTGTTGCTTGGGAAGTCTGTGTCCGGTCGCGTGTGCTGGTGAGCTGAGAAATGGCGGGTGACGGATCTGTTCTCCTCGTGGCCGACAGCCGGTGTCGTTCGGCTGGCCCCGCTGGCAGGTGAAACGACGCTGTCGTTTGTGAACCGGCTGGCCGCTCGCTACGCCCTCACTGTGACGGGTTTGCTGTCTGCTGTGGCGGGCCCCGGCGTGCGCGGCGTCTGGGGAAAGAGCTGTCTCTCCAGCGAGGTGTTCCTCGCGCCTGCGGTACGGCACGGACTGGCCTCCCTGTGCCAGGTGCCAGAGTCGCATCTGGCCTGGGCCTTGCCTTCCTGGGATGTGCGCCATGATGCGAAGGCGAGCGGTGACCTGCCCGGCGTGCGCTTCGCCTCCGGCAGCACGGTTCCTGCCGTCATGCTGGGATGCCGACTGTGTACGGCGACCCGGACAGGCGCCCTGTGTTCTGCCCGTCTGTACTCCGACCTGCGTTCAAGGATCTGCATCAGGCACCAGTGCTGGTCCCTCGACTCACTGGCGCTGGACAGAGTCACGCTGGTCGAAGGCCAGGTGAGCCTCGCCGGGGTACCGGAGGTGATCCGTGCGCACCAGCGCCTTCTGCGGCTGCTGCGTCGTAGGGGCTCGTGCGAGAACGCTTTTGCCGTGGCTCAGGCGGTCGTTGCCTCGTGGTGGGATGCGCGCTGGCGGGGCGAGGTGCTCTGGCCGGCGCGTCTTGGCCGTGTCCGTGCCGATCTCCCCGAGAGTGAGATACCGGTGCTCGCCCGGGACATGGTGACGTATCCCGAGGCTGTCGCGGTAACGGCGGTTCTTTGTGACCGGTTGTGGCGGCAACGCATCGTGGAGGACACGCGCGGTCAGCTGCCGCACACGCTGGCCGAGGTGCCCCGTCTGCTGACCGAGCTGGCCCACCGTCTGGACCGCCCGTGGCTAGCGAAGCAGCTCGCCTCCTCCAGCGCAGGAGCCTTGTTCGCCTGGGTGCGGGCGTGTGTGCGGCAGGGGCGCGGAACAGTGCCCGAGGAAGACGTTTGGGCGGTTCCGGTCGCGCACCGGCCGCGTGGGCTTGCGGCACAGGTGCGGGAGCTGCGCCTCCAGCAGCCCTTCGGCAGCGCTCCAGCGGCAGGAAGGCCGTCTCGTGCAGAGCAGGCGTATCAGGTCGGCTTGGCACACGCCCGTTCCTACGCGGCGCGTCACGGGAACCTCGCCGTTCCCAAGTACGGCCGTCACGAGGGATTCGCACTGGGAACGTGGCTGGCCAATCAGAGAACCGGAGCAGCGGCGCTCCCCATCGAGCGGGAACAGGCATTGCAGCGCATCGATCCCTGGTGGAATGGTCCCTGGCCGGTCTCCTGGCGACGGACGTACGACCGCGCCCTGGCGCACGTTCGCATGCATGGCCCCGTCGATGCCCCGGCAGGATTTCCCGGCACCAGTCTCGCCTTGGGCGAGTGGCTCCATGAGCAGTGTTCCCGGTTCGACGAACTGCATGTGGGCCAGCAGCGCCTGCTCGCAGACCTCGGAATCTGGCCCGCACACGCCCGCTCAGCACGCCCTCGCCGCAGGAACCTCGCCCAGGCCTTCGCTGCTGACCTGGAACACGCGCGCGCCTATGCCGCCGTCCACGGCCACCTCGCCACGTCGAAGAGCACGCAGCAGGACGGTTTCCCTCTTGGGCAATGGCTGATGAGCCAACGCAGCCGGGCCCGCATTGCGGAGAAGGAGACCGACCGGAGCCGTGCGCTGTCCGCTATCGATCCGTGGTGGAACCCGCCGTGGCCCATGGCGTGGCAGCGCGCCTACCACGAGGTCCGCAAGCAGTGCGGCAGCGCTCAGCCGTTGGTGCCGGGGGATGGCTTCGCCGGGGTGGGGGCGTCTGCCGCATCGTGGCTGTACGCGCAGTGCGCCCTGTTCGAAGAGCTCCATCCCCACCAACAGGGCCTCCTGCGCCAGATCGGCATCACAGCCGGGGCCGCACAGACGACGCAGACCGCGCAGTACCGTCCCACCGGCGTCCGGATCGACTTCGCAGTGGGCCTGGCCCACGCCAAGGACTACGCCAGCGTCCACGGCCACCTCGCGCTGCCGCACCCTGTCCATCACGACGGGTTCCCACTGGGCAGGTGGCTCGCCGGCAAGCGCGGAGAGGCCGGGGCACACGCGCGCCGCACGCCGAGCCTCTGGCCGGGCATGCAGGCACTGGCCGCTCTCGATCCGTGGTGGTTCCCTCCGTGGCCGTTCGCCTGGCAGCGCGATTACCACCGTCTGCGTCTCCTGCTCACCGCCGGCCTCGAACCACCGCCCAAGCTGCGCTCCTGGGTCAGCGAGCAGCTCGCTCAACCCCACGCCCTGTTGCCCGGCCAGCGGCGGCTCCTGCAGGAACTGAAGGTCTTCCCGGTCTGACCACGGTTACAGGTGCTCGCATCGCAGCGCTCACCCGTTCGGGTGACGGAATCGGATCACGGCGACCAACAGCCCCCCATGCACTTGGCTGTTGAATGTGAAGGGGAACGAGCACCGCAGGATGGTGCAGCAGGCTGCTGCAGGGGGCGAGAGCGCGGGAATCGAGGCCGCGTTCGCCACTGCTGCCGGGCAAGTGACGCAGCTGCCATGGGATCAGGCAGCCGCGGTGCAGTTCGAGGACCTGGCGCCCGTATCCGCGTTTCCGGTCGTGCCGGGCCGCCGGTGGGGGCCTGGCTGGTGGTGGTCGGCGACCACCGGACGGCACGTGGTGCACGGTTCGGCAGCGATGCGCACCCAACTGGTGATCCTGGACCGGGACCCGGACGTAACCGGCCTGTCCGCCCGCCCGGTACGGCTGCTGTGGCGGGATGCCGACGGGCGGGTGCGTTCGTGGGTGCCCCAGCTCTTCGCCCGGTACGCGGACGGCACCGGTCTGCTCGCCGACTGCCCCGCCAGCCCGGCCGCCGGCGGAGACAGGGCGCAGCGGGCGCGGGTGGTCCTGGAGGCGGCGTGCGCACGCGTGGGCTGGTCATACCGGCGCCTTGAGCCGCCCCCAGCGGTGGTGGCGGCAAATCTGCGGTGGCTGGCCGGCTACCGCCACCCCCGGTACCAGGGCACGCCCAGGCTTCGAGCCGCGCTGGCCGAAGCGTTCGCCGAGCCCCGCCCGCTGGCCGACGGCGCAGCTGCGGTGGGCGATTCCTTGCAGGTACTGCCGGCCGCCTATCACGCGCTGTGGTGCGGACATCTGAGGACGCCTCTTGATGAACCGCTGCACGAGCGGACGCTGATCTGCGCTGACGCAGAACGTGGTGCGGGTGTCGAAAAGCGGCTGAGCGACGTCGGCGGCGATCGGGAGAACGGGTGAGCGCAGTGGGCGGCACACACGGCAAGAGCCGACGGCCGGCGGTGGAGGTCGGCGCGCACGTCATCTACCGGGGACAGACCTGGCAGGTCGCCGCCCTGCAAGGGCCGCGGGTCTACCTGCTGCAGGAGGACGGCGCCGAAACGAGCCTGCTACTGGGGCGGTTGTTCGCCGATCCGGGCTTCGAAGTGGTGGGCGCGCGGGCACCGGACGCAGTACCGCAATGGGGGCTGTTCGAGACCGTTCCACTGGCGGCCCAGCAGCGCGCCTTGGCATGGCTCCCCCACATCCGGGAGGTGGAGACCGGGTGGCCGCATCCTGAGGGCAGCCGTGAGGGCGACCGGATGCGCGAGGAGTACGACATCGGGCGGTGGACACTGGCGCAGCGGGAGGCAGCCAAAGCACGGGAGATGACGACGCTCGGCTTCGGGGCGGTGGCGCCCACGACGGTGCAGCGCATGCGGCTCGTGTTTCGCAAGCAGGGCTTGTGGGGGCTCGTCGACAAACGGGCGGTACCGGTGCGTGGCCGTCGTCCGACGGGTTACGCCGACGAGCGGGTCGTATCAGCGGTGTTAGAGGCGCTGCGTCGCCAGCGGGGCCGTTCGAAGGGGACGGTGAAGGGGCTGCAGGTCCTGGTCGGGCAGATCCTGGAGGAGACGTACGGGCATGGGGTGGTGGAGCTCCCGTCACGGTCTTCGTTCTACCGGCTGGTGAGCGTGCTGGCCGACCCGGCCGACCGTCCGGGAGGGGCCGCGCGCACCGCTACCGCATCCGCCCGCGCTTCGTCGTCGCTGGTGGTGCTGCGGCCCGGCGAGCAGGTGCAGATCGACACCACCCGCCTGGACATCATGGCCGTCCTGGAGGACGGCAGCCTCGGACGGCCTGAGCTCAGTATCGCCGTGGATGTCGCCTCACGGTCGATCCTTGCCGCGGTGCTGCGTCCGCACGGCACCAAGGCCGTGGACGCGGCACTGCTGTTGGCGGAGATGGCTGTTCCCCGTCCGGCCCGGCCGACGTGGCCCGTTGCGTTGCAGCTGTCACGGGCCGAGGTGCCCTATGAGCGGATGCTGTCGTTGGACCAGCGGCTTGAAGGTGCGGCCGCCCGGCCGGTGATCGTGCCGGAGACGATCGTTGTCGACCGGGGGAAGATTTATATTTCGGAGAGCTTCGTTGCGGCGTGCGAGACGCTCGGCGTGAGCGTGCAGCCGGCTCCGCCGCGGCGGCCGCAGGCCAAGGGCGTGGTGGAACGGACCTTCGGGTCGATCAACGATCTGTTCTGCCAGCACGTGGCCGGCCACACCGGATCCAGCGTGGTGCGCCGTGGCCGGGACACAGCGGCTGAGGCGCAGTGGACTATCCCTCAGCTGCAGGACTTCCTGGATGAGTGGATCGTGTGCGGGTGGCAGAACCGACCTCACGAGGGGCTGCGCCACCCGGTGCTGCCCAAGACGGCACTCACGCCGAACCAGATGTGGGCTGCGTTGATCGCCGTATGCGGGTATGTTCCCGTGCCTTTGAGTGGGGCGGACTACCTCGAGCTGCTGCCCGTGCGCTGGCAGCCCATCACCGAACGCGGCATCCGCATCGACTACCGCACCTACGACCATGGCGTCCTCGATCCCCACCGCGGCCAGTGCTCCGATGCCCTCGCCAGGGACGGCAAGTGGGAGGTCCACCACAACCCCCACGATGCCCGCCAGATCTGGGTCCGTCTGAGCGACGGACGGCTCCACGAGATCCCCTGGATCCACCGCGACCACGTCCACCGGCCCTTCGGCGAACAGGTGTGGCGCCACATTCGAAGCGAAGCCGCACAACGAGCGGACCGTGAGCAGCATGAGGCGGATCTGGCCGAGGCCCTCGACCAGCTGCTTCGCCGCACCCGCAGCTCAGCCGGGATGGCACCGAAACGCAGAGGCCGCAAGCCTCCCATCACCGCGCCCGGGGCTGCGGACGTACTCCCCGGGCTGGGAGCCGGGCTGCCGGCACCACGACGGCCCGGTGACGCCGAACCCGGGGAGCCCGGGGCTGCAGCGAGGACCAGCCAGGGTGCTGTGCCCGCTGGGGCAGAGCTGGCGCAAGCGCCGTGGACAGGGCTGGTGCCGGATGACCAGTGGGGCGAGAGCCTGGACGGTCTCGCCGCCACCGCCCCGCCTGCCGGGCCCAGCAGGGACCAGCCGGAAGAGGCGGGCGCGGGTGCGTCGTCAACCGGTGCCGGTACCGGCGGATACGGACTGTGGGACGCCGAAGCGGAGGCCGATCAGTGGTGAGCGGCCCACCGACGAGGGAAGAAGGCACCGATGGACGGTCCCGCCGCCACGGCACATCGACCGGCGGAGTCCCAGGTGAGCGCCAAGGACGTCTCGAACAGCGACGGACAGCCGGGAGCGGTGACCGTGTGGGACGGATTCGCCCGGTTCGCCACCACCCCGGTAGCTGCTCCTCCCCTGCCCGGAGAGCCTGCCCGCAGTCTGGCCGAACGTCTCAGCTATCACTCGCGGTTCGTCACCGTGCGCACTCCGGCCATCGACACGCTCGCCAAGCAAGTACGCACCATGATGATCCTGGGCCGCCACCAGCAGGTCACCGCACGCCCGTCCCTGATCGTCACCGGTCCGGCCGGGGCGGGGAAAACCACCGCGCTGCTCCAGGTCGGGCGGGCCTGCCACCTGGCCCACACCCACCGCCACGGCGACATGGCAGTGGCCGGGCAGGCCCCGGTCGCCTACGTGCTGGTCCCTCCCGCCGCCAGCGCCAAAACCCTCGCCCTCGAATTCGCCCGCTACCTCGGCATCCCGGTGACCGCCCGCATGTCCCAGGCCCAGATCGTCAACAGCGTCTGCCACACCTACACAACGGCCGGCGTAAAACTGGTGATGATCGACGAGATCCACCGGCTCAACCCCCGCACCACCACCGGCGCCCAGAGCGCCGACCTGCTCAAAGACCTCACCGAACGCATCGGCGCGACCTTCGTGTACGCGGGCATCGACGTGGCCGCCACCCCGCTGTTCGCCGGGGTGCGCGGGGCGCAACTCGCCGCACGCGCCGCTCTCATCGACTGCGACAGCTTTCCCGCACGCCTGGGCGAACACGAGCCCTTTCACGATCTGATCCGCGCACTGGAGAACGCACTCGACCTGCGCCACCACCAGGCCGGGAGCCTCGTGAAGCTGGCGCCCTACCTTCACCAGCGCACCGCCGGACAGATCGGATCCCTCACCCGCCTCATCCGCCAAGCAGCCATCACCGCCCTGCTCGAGGGCACCGAACGCATCACCAAAACCACCCTCGACCACATCCGCCTGGACCACCTCGCCGAACAGCACTACCGGCCCCGCACCCGAACCACCGTCCGGTGACCCAGACGGAACTCACGGACGGCCTGGCGGCCGTGACCGGCGCCGCACCCTACGGCGCGTCCGTCGCAGGCGCGCGGGTTACGCAGAGCCTTTCCGTCGCGCCGGGCGTGCTCCGGGTACGGCCGCTGCCAGGCGAAGCGGCCGCCTCCTACCTGGAACACCTCGCCCACGCCTACCGATTGACGGTGCCCCAACTCCTCGACGGCATCGGCATCACGGTCCACGGACACGGCGTCTACCCCACAGCCGAACTGAGTCTGTCTCCCACCGCGGCCTGCCTCGCGGCGGACGCAGCCCGCATCCGCCTGGACTCCCTCACCCGCGCACTGCCTGGCCTGCCCCCAAACTGCACCGCGAGTGCCGGCCCGGCCACCGCACGCTGGAAGCCCCTGGAAAGGCAGCAGCAGGCTGTAGCCGCCTGCACCATGTGCGTTCGCCACCGCCGCCCCAGCGCCCCGGACACCGCGTGGATCCACCGACCCTGGCACCGGCTGGTCTGCCCACGTCACCAGCAAGCCGCACCCGACCCCCGACTCACCACACCCCTCCGCACCGAGATCGCGCCCGAACTCACCGCAGCCTGCTACGCCCACCAACGCCTGAAACGTCACCCCCGTGCTGCAAGCGCCTGGATGACAGCACGCGCGATCACCACCCGCTGGTACGACCACCAGCAACACCTGGCCGACCGCTGGCAGAGCCGCCTCAACCTGCTCACCGCAGCCAACCCCCACCTTTCCCCAACCAGCAGCGCCTCCCCCGCACTCCTGGCCCGTGATCTGGTGATCTACCCCGAAACCGTCGCCCTCGCCCGCACCCTGGCCACGCTCCCCCGCAAGCGACCGCCGAACCCGGCCCACGACGCTCTCACCGCGATCGCCCGCCGGCTCGGACTCGACACCCTAACCCCCACCGCCCACGACCCACTGGGCGCCTACCTCACCCACACACGCCCCTGACCAGCAACAACGAACACCCCACACGAACACAGCCCCGCAGCCACCCAACTGCGTGCCACCACACCCACAACAAAACCAAGATCAATCCCACACGACTACAAAACCCCAGACCAACACCCCGAACAACCAAACCGAACACCCCACCACCCCACCCCTGACACCACCCCCTGACGCCCACACCACACACCCAAATCCCCACCAGAAACACAAAACAGCAAGCCATAACAACCCGACCACCGCAGACCCAACGACCCGTCACAGCAGCAGGAGCGGCTGTCCCAGCTGGGCATCACGCCCGCTGAGACGACGTCTCCCGCCCCGGCCGCCAAGGGTGCGACGAAGAGCCAGGGCAAGGCGCAGCAGGCGTTCCAGCGCGGCCTGGCAGCCCTCGCGCAGTGGGTGGAACGGGAAGGCGCCCACCGGCCGGTGCCAAGGGGCCACAGTGAAGAGATCGCGGTCGACGGCGAGGCGGAGCCGGTGGTCGTGAAGCTGGGTGTGTGGGTCTCGAACACCAAAACGAGGCGGGACAAACTCACACAGGACCAGCGGAACGCGCTGCGTGGCCTGGGCGTGGGGTGGGCGTAATACCGTCGCTCAGCCCTCGAGCCGGATCTGGCGAGGCCTGGGACAGGCTCTCGGGCCTCATCTCGGTTGACCTTGAGCGTCCCTTGCTCAGCGTCTCCCAGGCCGCCTCATGCGGCTGGTGAGGAGAGGGGTGGTGGGTGCTCGATGGTCCAGCGCCGCTCGATGTTCTGATGGGGTGGGAAGACGTCGTAATGGAGGATGTACTCAGGAGGGGAGTGGGTTTGCCCCTCCCACGGCATCGGCTGTCTGGGGCCGGTCGGCTTCCAGTGCCTCCTCCAAGGATCGTGCTGCGGATGGTGGACGATGAACTGGTCGGCTACGTCGTAGGCCACCTGTACGAGCGCCATGCCGATCATGCCTTCGGCGTGCATCAAGTGGTCTACGCGCTTATGCGGATCGGTCTCTTGGGCGGAGGGACCGGGCAGGAACAGGAAGCGATGCGGATCAAGCGGGAGCATGATGTCGCTCAATGCGGCGGCACGTACCTGGTCTTCATCGTCCGGGCGGTTCCAGATGACGACTGGAGTGTCGCTGGTCAGTAGGCACATGTCGCTGAAGCCGAGCGCCCACGGCCGGGCTTCCAGGGTGAGCGCCAGCGTGACGATGTGCTCCACGATGTAGCGCAGGTGGGGGTTGTTTTCAGCAAGCTTCTGCACCTCCAAGGGGAGCCCGGCGAGGTCTGGTGCCTCTGCTTGCCGGTGGGTGAGGCGCTTGCGCTGCCGGGTGGTGCGCAGTATCTGGGCAGCCATCCACCATGCGAGAGCATGGCGCTGAGCTGGGTCCAACGGCCAGTTCAACGTGAGAGCCCAGTGAGGGTCGTCTAGTAGAACCTTCAGCACCGTCTCGGCGCGGCCTTCGAGGTGAGTGAACAACTCCTCGGCAGCGTGGTGAGGTACGCCGGTACTGCTGATGCCCCAGTAGTAGCCGGTCTCGGCACCGATGCTTGTAGGCGTCACCAGAAACGGCTCGTCGACCTTGTCCAGCCGACGCACCTTCAGCTCGTACTTGCGGCGTTTCACGTGCTGAGCGAAGTGCCTCAGATACATCTGCGGCACTGTGTGATCTCTGGTTCCGCCTGCCTTGGCCGCGCGTTTTCCCGACGACGCCTTACCCACCGGCTGCCCTCCCCTGTATGGCTGTCTGTGCCAGTCATACACGGACCCAAGCAGGGAGTGTCGGCGGATTTCTGCGGGGCAGCGCGGACTGTCTACTGGCTGGCCTGGTGCTGTGACTCGGCATGCTGGGCGAGCGCGTTGAGGGCGTCGCCGGTCATCGTGAGTACCTGCACGAATTGTTCATCTGGTCTCAGTCCGTCCAGGCTGGCGCGTGTCAGCGTGGCATGCCAGTCCTTGCCGCGCAGATGGGCGGGACCGGTGGAGCGCAAGCCTTGCAGGACGCGCAGCGGGCGGATGAGCGTGTCGCTGTCTGCGCCGCTGGAGGAGACCCAGGCTTCGAGGCAGTTGATGCTTTGCGCCTTGGAGTCGGTCACTCCGGGAAGACGCCGGAGCGCCTTGACGTCCAGGTAGTCGATGATGCCCTTGGCGAGCAGGAGTATGAGGGTGTCGGCTTCGTGCTGCTCGCTGCTGGTGGGCATGTGCAGGCCCTCGAAGGCGATCTGGTCGGCGGGATGCCATGGCTTGTAGACCGTTTGTCCCAGAAGCGCGGCCAGGGCGGTGCTGAAGTGCTCCCGTGCGGCGAACAGTCGGCGTAGCGGGTCGGGTGGCCCATCGGTCCACCGGCCGAGGATGTCGCGTTCGAAACGGCCCTTGTCAATGCCCCCGTTGGGAGGGACGTTGAAGCTGAGCCAGTGATCGCGTTCTTCGGCCGGCAAGTCGCGTCCGAGGTCTCCGAGGTAGACCTCGATGAGGCCGTCAGGGTTGGTACCGATGGAGATTGCCCACAGTCCCAGGCAACTGAGCCGGCCGTGCTCGATGCGGTAGCGGGACGGCTGGGAGGTGTACCGGTTGAGGACCTCACGCCGGAAGTAGACCCGGGTCAGGTAGTGCGGGGTGCCGCGGTCGGTGAAGTAGTCGCTCAGCTTGTCCGGGTCACACGTGGAGATGATGCGCTCCCCGGTGTCGGGGTCGACAGCGACCGTAAATTCCGGGAAGCGTCGTTCGGAGGGGTGCGGGCGGGCCAGGTCAACGGGTGCCGCGTCAATCGGTAGCACGATCTGCTTCCCGACCAGCCGTACGAAACCCGGACGATCTACTGAGTGGATGTCCCCGCTATGGAAGGCGAAGTGCCGCACCTCGGAGCGGTCGACTCCGTCGATCGCCGGGTCGGGGACGTAATCGAGTCGGGTGATCCGGTCGTGCTGGATCACCAGCAGGCGGCTGCGCACGGCTAGGTATCGACGTAGGGGCAGAGCCGCGACGTCAATGCGCAGCTCGGTGTTAGTGCGGCGAGTACGCACCAGTTCGTGGTCACGGCCGGCGTCGTCGAGGTAGTACCAGGAACCGTCGCTCCTGGGTATGGCGTCGAAGTACCACAGGAACGAGGGGGTGAACTCCAGTGTCGGTTCGGCGAGCCCGTGATGGGTTCGGCGCTGTACGAAGAACTCCGCGTGCTCCTCTTCGTCTCGCAGTCCTTCTTCGAAGACCGTGCGCTGCTCCGGGTAGAAGGTGCTGATCCCAGCGGCGCCGATCGCTGCCTGATTCCAGGTGTACTCCTGCAGGGCATGTTCCCGTGCCTCAGGACGGGTCAGGTAGCTGCTGATCCTCCAGTCAAAACGTTCTTGAGCAGGCCTTCCAAGGACCGTGACCCACTCGGTGGGCGTGGCGGTGAGCGGAGCCAGATAGCCGTCCGGCATCGCTTCTTCAGGAAGGTCGTCGGAGCTTCCGCTGCTGTAGATCATCGCCACGACCACGAGTGTAGAAAAGGGGAGGCCGGCCCGGCGCACGGTTTTCGTCCGAACGGTATCTCAGCGTGGGCTGCCACTCGCAGCGGTGCGACAGCTGGCGAGCGGCCCGGATGTCGTCCCGCCCGCCCATGTCCTTGCTCTTCCTTCGTGGACGTTCACGCTACGCACCGTCGTCGATGTGCAGCGTCCAGCGAGACGTGAAGCCGCTGTGGGATCCGAGCCGGGTGGCAAGTCCGCGCAGCGCCGCGTAGCCGTCGCCGCGTTCATCAGTGTTGCCGGCGCAGAGGAGCTGTTCGCAGGGATCGATGAGGTGGGCTTGGACAAGCCCAGGTCCGTCGTGGTCCACCGTGCTCGCCCACCAGTCGCAGCCAGTCCGGGTAAACGTGACGAGCTGAGCTGCGTCTTCTCCTGCGTGCTGGCAGGTGTCGCGGGCGTGATGGATGGCCAAGCCGGCGCGACGCAGTTCCCGCGCGAGAATGCCGACGCTGTGGGCCGGGGTGTTGGCGAGCCGGTCGCGTGCTGCGCGGGCCAGCTCAGAAAAGGCATAGGACTCGTAGCCGGGGAGGTTGGTGGCGAGGAGGCTTCGGACTTCGTCGGTGCCGAAGAGTTCTGCGACCCGATCAGTGCTCGATCTCATGGTGGTCCTTCTTGTCGGCCCCGCGCCGGTCACCACCGTCCTCCGCGAGTGGCTCTCGCACAACAGTGAGTCATGTGACCGTGGCCACAGCACGGCGGCCGACTGGGCCTGGATGGGTGCGGCGCCCAGGCGATACAGGCCTCCATCCAGCAGGACTCTCCCGCCTCACCCCCTTGGTAGGACTCGGTACAGAAGGACAGCACCGGGGCGCTGGCGACGTCCGTCCTGACGCGCGCCGCCAGCTTGTCGCCGGTGCCCCTAACGGGCTCGTAGCCTGCGTCAGCCGGCGCTGTCCTGAGAATGCAGAAACCGGCAGGCGGGGGCGGGCGATGCGGGAGAACTGACGCTACGAACTGCGGGGTGCCGGCCCTGCCGACTGGCCGCTTGGGGAGGCGGACTTGGGACAGATCGAGCAGGGACTGGAGCGCGCGTTACGCACCCGGCCCATTCCCTCAAGCACTGAGGCCCGCCTGCGATTTCTGCTGGCGAGGAACCGGGGTTCCACCCGGAAGGTGGCCACGGTTCTGGGGGTCTCGCAGCGCACTGTGCAGCGGTGGGTGTCAAAGAGAGCCGAGGCACGTCGTCCGCCGGGTCCGCTGCAGGTCCGTGCGATCGAGGAAGCGGTTCTGGCTCGATGGCAGCCCCGGGTCCGGGCCCGTCGGCGTGCCCAGGCAGAGGCGGATGGCTTCGTCTTCCATACCCGCGCGCGATTCGGGTTCGCGGCTCCTGCGGGGTCCTCGGACGATCCGCGGGTGCGGTGGATCACCCAGGACCTGCCGGGGGAGGTAGCCCGGGAGCTGTTCGCCGCCCGGGATGCCGGCGCAGGCGAGCAGCAGCAGACGGTGATACTCGCCCGTGCGCTGGGACACGCCTACTTTCGCGAGTGGGGCCGCCGGGCCCACGGCCTGCACGTGGCTTTCAGTGACGTCGAGTTCGCCGACTTCTCGATCGGCTGAGCCTGGCCCATCGAGCGAGCACTGCAGGGTGGTCAGCGTTGCGACGGCCTGGCGCGCCTGGCCGGTATCGCTTCGTACCTCTCTGCTTCCTGCCGCTCGCGCCAGTCCCACTCCACACGCCCGACCGGGCCTTTGCGGCGGGCTGTGGGCGGCTGGGGCGGGCGCAGTCTGGCCGTCTCTGCCATGTGTAGCAGGTGCCCGCGGTCACCTGGCGCGGCGAGCAGCTCCTGGTCCTCGCCGGAGAGGAGCCGGGTGAAGCAGGCCGCGGCCCGCAGGAAGACGCCCGCCCAGGACGGTACGGGGTAGGCGGCGCAGCCGTCGGTGTAGCGGGCTCGGTCGTGCAGGGCGAGTGTGGCTGCGGCGTCGTCGTAGTCGCGGGGGCGTGCGGTGACAAGTTGTTGAAGGGAGGCGCCGGTGAACAGAGCAGCGGTGAGGGCCGCGGCCAGGCGAGGGTGTGCGGTCGCCGTGTGCAGCCGTTGGGCGACTCGCTGGGCGGTGGGCGCGGTGAGAGGCACGGGCGGTGGCCGGTGCCGCCAGGCGATCGGCGGTGGCGTGCACGGGTCGGCGCAGGGGCGGGGGCTGTCGTAGGAGACGAGGCGGTCAAGTGCCGGCAGGGTGAGCCACCGGCTGGCTGGCGCGGCGGGCTCGTCTGGGGGCGGGGGTTCGGCGATAGGCGTGCCGTAGTAGTGGCGGCGGGCAGCCTCGATGTCGGCGGTGACGGAGTAGTCGGCCGTCCGCAGAGCCTGGTGCAGAGCGGCGGGAAGGTGAGGGCGGTGGCAGACCAGGGTCAGGTGGATACCGGTGCAGGCCTGTAGCTGCAGAAGGCGCATCGTGCGGCGGGCGGTGAGGCGATGAGCGCGCAGGACGGTCAGCCGGGTGACGGGCAGGGCGGTCATCCAGGCCGTGGCGGCTTCCCAGGCGGGCTGGCGGCCGCCGGGAAAGCGGCCCGGGAGCAGGGGCGGTTTACCCAGGGCGACGAGAAGGTCGTGGGCGAGGCCGGTTTCGCTGGTGGTGCCCGGGCCGGGGTGCAGGGTGATCCGGCCGGACGGCGGATGGTGTGCGGCCAGAGCGGTGTGCGTGTGCAGCGTGTCGTCGTGACGGTCGAGAACCACGGTGACGGACGGCAGCGGCGGGGCGGGAGGCATGGACGGTGCGGTCAGGCGAGGCGGCTGAAGGCCCAGCGCAGCAGCTCTTGGTCGACGCGGGGGCGGCCGGTGCGTGCCAGGGCGGTGCGGGTGTGGGCGGTCAGCTGGGCCCAGGCGCGGAAGTTGCCGTGTGCGGCGTGGCTGTCGGCGAACGTGATGTCCTCGGGGTCGGCGTCGGCCCAGACCGGGTGGAAAAGCGGGATCACATCGAGGACCTCGTCGGGTGTGAGTCGGGTGAACTGCTGCCAGATGAAGACACGGGAGGACAGCATCGGTTCGCGGCGCAGCACGGTGTGGCAGCCCGCGCCGCCGACGAAAATGATCGCGAGCTGGGTGGAGGGCTCGTCCCACAGGTAGCGGAAGTATTCGAACGCCTCCCCGTTGAGCCACTGGGCCTCGTCGACGAGGAAGGTACGGGGGCGTTCGGCCAGGGCCGTCTTCAGCAGACGGTCGAACTCGCTGGGGTGGCGCGGTGGTTCACCGGCCAGGTCGAGCGCGGTGAACAGTTCGTAGCGCACCGCGCGGGCGGTGGGCCGGGCCCGGAAGGTGATCTTTCGGACGTCCTCGCCGGGTTCGAGTGCGCGCAGGCAGGTGTTGACGGCGAGGGTCTTGCCGAAGCCGGCGCCGCCATGGATGCACATCATCGCGCGGGCAGCGACGGTGTCGGTGATGTTCTCCCGCGCCGCCAGCAGCGCGCGGGTGGTGACCACGGAGGCGTCGGGCAGGTCGACGTACTGGTAGGTGGCCGCGGTCACGAGGCGTCTCCGTCTTCATCGGTGGTGGAAGGTGCGGCCCGCCCGTCGCGGCCGTCCGGGGCGAAAGCGCCGTCACGGCCGTACGGGTACCGGACGGGCGGGCCTGGTGTGGTCAGCGCGGCCAGGGAAGCCGGGGTGCGCCAGTCGGCCGGGGGCGCGGCGTGCGGGATGAGGTCCGGCATCGCGAGCTGCGCGAGGTCGGTGTCGGCGGTCTGGGCGAGCTCGGCCTCGGCCTGCGCGGTGGTCAGTGCGCCGAGCCGCTGAGGTGCCTCAGGCTGGGTGGCGGCGGCGTAGCGCTCGCGCTGGGATGCCTCCAGGTCCTTCTTCAGACGGCGTGCGCGAGCGGACCGCGCCCTTCGTACGGCGCTGATCTGTTCGTCGGTGGCCTGGTCGGCCAGGTCCGCGGGGCCCAGGTAGCGGCCGGTGGCGGCGTGGTAGACCTCGATGCGGTGGTCGTGGTGGGGCATGAAGCGGATACGGACCTGGATCCCGGCCTGGCCGGTCATCCACGGCCCCACATAGTCGCGTCTGCGGAAGCGGATGCCGCGGGTGGTCAGCGTGCGGGTGCCGGCGTCCTCCAGGGTGAACGTCCACAGATCCGCGGCGGGCACGTCCCGCAGCGGGGTGGGATCGTCCTGCCACGCCTGAAGCGGGGTCTTGCCCCGCAACGGCGCCGGGCGGTGCTCGGTGTTCCACCAGAGCGTCCAGGCCAGAAGCTGGGTGGTGAAGTCCTCGAAGCCCAGCAACACTTCGTCCTTCGGACGGGAGGAGCGTTTGCCGGGGCGCGGCTGGCGGGCGTAGCCGGGCAGCGCGGTCAGGAACATGCTCTCCACCGCCCGGTTCAGGCCCTCCACGGTGCCCTTGAGGTGAGGGGTGTAGGCGGGCAGGTCCTCTACCGTGACGTCGAGGAGATCGAACGCTGCGGTCACCGTCCGGGACAGGAAGTCCTTGCCACGGTCCACCCGTACCTTCTCGGGCACGCCGCCGAACGGGCCGTAAGGTTCCTCACGCAGGACCGCGGAGCGCAGCGCGGCCAGCACCGACTCCCGCGACGGATCCCCCGGCGTGACCGCGACGCCGGTGATCGCGTTCGTCGAGCAGTCGGTGAACCAGGTGATCCACGGCCTGCGGGCCTTGCCATCGACAGCGACCAGCACCGGGGCCTGCATGTGGTCGGTCTCCCACACCTGGTTGCGCCAGCCCCGCGGCCGGGCCAGGAACACATCGTGCTTGCGTGCCGCCCGCTCCCCTCCCGCAAGTCCGGCCCGCTCCCCCGGCGTCAGATCACGGCGGATCGCCCGGTGCAGCGTCGTCAGCGACGGCGCGTCTGCGGGCCGAGACTGCCGAGCGGCACGCAGGACCAACTCTCGATGAACCGCCCGCACGTTCCCCTTCCACAGCGCCAACAGTCCACGGACCTCGGGCGTGATCGTGAACCTCGCATCGGCCCGGGAGCGTGCGCCGGGGTAGGCGGCTGCGGTCTCATCGCTCTGAGCGGCGGCCAGCCAGCGCCACACCGTGCGCTCCGACACCCCCAGCGCGTCCGCGGCCACCCGTACATGGACTGCTGTCAGCTTCTTCCCTGCCCGCAGGGCGAGCAGCCGCCGCACGGCCGGACCGCGCAGCGCCGTCCTCGACGCCGCAGGCAGTCCGCCGTCTGGGCGGATGGCGTCGCCGTCCTTCATGTCAGCTCCCCTCACGCGGGTGGGACGTCGTGTGCTTGCCGGTGGCCGGGAGCATGCGACCGCCCTCCCCCGTCTCTTGCAGGAGCGCTCCGTTCACAGTGGCGGCGCGACCCGCTGGAACAGCCGCCCCAGCAAAGCCCGGTCGACGGATGCGTCAGCGGTGGTGAGCAGCGCGTTCTGCAGGTGCGCAGTCAAAGCGGCCCACGTGCGGAACGTGCCGTGCGCGCACGACCGGTCGATCCACGTCAGCTCCGACGCCGGTACGGTGCGCCACAGCGGATGGAAGCCGGCCACCACGGTCGCCACTTCCGCTCCGGCCAAGCGTGGAACCTCCTGCCACGCGCCGATACGCGACGCCAGCTGCGGCAGCCGGGACAGCGCCCGCTCACTGCCCGCCCCGCACAGCACCAGCGTGATCCGGGTGCCGGGGTGATCCCACAGGCTCTGCAGGTACTCCAGGCACGGCACGGGCAGGCGCTGTGCCTCATCGACCACCAGCACCCGCGCCTCACTCAAGGCCCCCGTGACCGCGGCGTCGGCCAGCGCCGACGTGTGCGGGAAACGGCCCGCCAGCGCCAGAGCGTCGAACACCGCACGCCTCATGCCGGCCACCGACGGGCGCACCGGTACCGGCACCCACGTCACCTTCCAGCCCGGGGGCACTTCGCCAAGCGCCATCCGCACAGCGGCGGTCTTGCCCCGGCCCGGGTCGCCGAACACACACACCGCGCCCTCCGTAGCCATCGCCTGCCCAACCGCCTCGGTCACCGACCGCACCGACGACGTCCGCACCAGCTGCGCGCCCGCCGGCAACGCCACACCTGCCAGCGCACCGTTCTCCCCCACCGGCAAGCTCCCGGTCGCCTCTGGTACGAGACGCGGCAGCCGGCGCGCAGCCACTTTCGCCGCGCCTCCCTCACGCGGTCCGACCAGGGCGAGGTCAGCCAGTGCCTGCCGCGTTCGCTGCTCATCCCGCTCCCGCCGCACCACCGCGCGGTCCGGCAGGACCCTGCCGGCCTCCAAGTCCCGGCGCACCACCCGGTGCAACGACGCCAGCGAGGGCACCTCGCCCCCGGCCGCCTTCAGATGCCGGTACAGCGCCGCAACGTTCCCGCCCGCCTGCGCCAGCACCTCCCACGCCTGGTCGGACAACTCCAGCCGGGCCCGCGGCCTACGCTCCACACGGCCCTCCGTCCGCGCAGCCTCCAACCAGCGCCACACCGTGCGCACATTCACCCCGCCGACCCGGGCGCCCGCACGCACATGCGCCGTCGTCAACGCCCCGGCCGCCTCGAGCTCCAGCAACCGCGCCACCAGCACCGGCCTAGACACCCTCAACCCCGCCGTGACCTCAACCCACGCGCCCGGCTCCCCCACCCCACACCCTTCCGCCCGCGCAAAACCGACACCGACCACCGTGCCGCCGCGCAGCCCTCGGAAGGATCAGAAGTGCCGTTCTCAAGACAGTGGAGCGGAGCGAGGTGTACCGCCCCATGACAGCCACGCCCACCCCAGGTACCGCCCCGTGTCAGTGACCACGCCCCCGCTCAACACCCGACCAGCGACAACACACTGGCCTGACATACCGTCACTGACGTCCACCCACTGACACCAAACCGGCACATCGCACAGGAGGAATGGCGGCGGCACTATCCGCTCTTCCCGCGGCTGCTGTTCGTCCTGGACGGCACCGGCCCCGCCGGCATCGACAACCGTGTCCGTGCACTGCACGCGGCCGACGTGGACCTCGGGGTGGCGCTCTTCCTGCGGGAGGTGACCGTGCTCGCCGCACCCATGACCGACCTCCTCCAGCACGGCCCCGCCGCGGCCGTGTGGCGCCCCGTACGGGACCCGGAACGCCGGGTCAGCTGGATGGATCAGCTGGAGCCGTAGACGGGTGCGCAGCAGCAGGCGATTGCGCAGCGCTTCGTGGTCTGCGCAATCGCTCCCGAGGTCTGCGCAATGCCCCCGACCACAGACCCGACCACGGTGGGCCAGGACCCCGACCACAAGCCCGACCACCGCAGGTCAGCGCATTGCGCAGACATTGCGCAGACACCCGGACCCGGGCACCCCGACCACCGCCCAGCCGGTTGCGCAGGACAGCCGGCTGAGCACGGCCGGCGCCCACCGCCCGGTCCTGCGCAATCGGCGACCGGGCCGATTGCGCAGCCACCCGACTGCAACCGCCGGCTCCGTTCGGTTCATCCGGGCAATCGACTCGCCAGATCCGTAATAGAGCGAGCGTCGCCAGGGGTGCCGGCGGCCATGCTTCCAGCCCCCTCTCGGGAATCCGAGGGACACGATCGGAACCAATCTGCTGGTCGACCCTCACAAATGGCTCTCTCCGCCCCATAACCACGGGGTAGGCCGTGACTCCACGGCGTGCAGATCCCGCAGCTCTGATCGGTGGCACCGACAACCCGCCCTCGCCGTCTCGGTGAGGGCTTTGTCATGCCGTAAATGCCCTGCGCCGCAGGACTTGCAGACCTAGCCCGTCGCTCCGCCACCGTCACGACTGCCCCGTCCTGTCCGGGACGGGAGGACTTTTTTTCCGACACCAGGAGGACCAATGCCTACCGACCGCAGCAACGTCGCCCTCGTCGTCATCGCAGCGGCGCTCGCCGGCCTGATCGCCGTGACGTACCCGGCAGTGATCCCGGCCCTGACCGTCGCCGTAGCCGTGGCCGGGCTCGTGATGCTGTTCCTCAAGCTGTGAGGCAGTACGCCAGGGAAGCAGCCGGCAGGACGCGCTCCCCCTGGCGAATTCCCTTCGCAGGGCCCTGCCGTCCCCGTGGACGACAGGGCCCGCCGCGCCTCACGGCTCTCCGCAGGAGGCCACGCGGCCGTTCGACTAACGGCTGTCGGTGGCGCGCGCCCGGGCATCGACAGGGCGAGTACTGCGGTACCCGCCCTGTCGTCGTTCCGCCCCAAAGGTGCGTAAGCGCAACACTTACCGCCTCGCGCCCCGCGCGCCCTTCCCGTCAGCCGGTCAAGCGGCAGCTCTGCCAGCTGCGCCCGTCACGGACCAGCGCCCCGCGCTCCTCCAGGTGATAGGCCACCGGCGCCGGGCTGCGCAGCCCGAGCTCGCGCGCCAGCTCCCGCACCGACAGCGCCTCGCCGCGGTCCTGGACGGAGTGGCGGATCGCGCGCAGGATCTCCTCCTCCCGCGCCGTCAGATGCTGCGGCCGCCGGTTCACCGCTGCTGCTCCAGAACGCGGTCCTGGCGGCGCAGCTCCTCCCGGCCGGCCTGCCCCTGCGTCCAGTACGGGTGCCACCACAGACGCACGGACAGCCGGAGCGGACAGCCGGAGCAGACGGCGGCGCAGCGCCGAGACGTTGCGGGGCCGGGGCGCGGCGAGCGCGCGGTAGGTCGCGTTCCAGGCGCGCTGCGTCTGCAGCAGGTCGTCGGGGAAGTCGGTGCCGTCCATACTGGTATTAGATCGTGTGTTCGATTTTCTTGCCAAGCGACACACCAGGCACCGCCCGCCCCAGCCGGACGGGCGAGGTTGCGGAGCTAAGCCGGCCCCGGTGCAGGATGCACACCGCCTTCAGGAACCGGCGGGCAGTCGACTCACCAGATCCACCGTGAAGGGGCTTGACGCGCCGCCGTCGCCGCGCCGGCTTTCGACGCCGGCCCCGCCGGCAGGTCACCGACTCCCTTATCCGTCACAGAACACGGATTCAAGATCTCGCACGGCCAGGAAGCTGCAGCTCGCAGCTATCGAATACGCCTGCACAGCAGGCGAAAGTGCTGCCCACCGAGCGGGGTTGCGCGGCTAACCGCCGCCCCCGCCACCATGCCTGCCACAGCCGCTGCCGCATCCCGTGCTGTCCCCCGCCCCCGCCACCACCAGCGGTGACACACCCATGCCCTGCTCACCGCACCCCGCCAGGAGCCGACCATGAACGCCCCGACACTGCCCAGCCTTCTCTCCGGCCTCGCCGCCGGAGCCTCGGCCCTCACAGGCGCCCCCTGGTGGCTCGTGGCCCCGCTCCTGCTCCCGACCACCGCCGCCGCCATCACCACCCTCGTCACCACCTGCACCGCCGCCCGCACAGAAGCCATGCGACGACGCCACGAAGACGCCCTCCTCGACAAGGCCCTCCAAGCCGCGGACTACACGACGGGCCTGGACCACATCGCCCGCATCCGGCAGGCCACCACCCCTCCCACTGATCCCGCGGCGCAGACACAGCAGCCGGCCGAACCCCCGACTCCCCCGCCATGACCAGCTGGTGCGGGCAGCGCGCACCCCTCGTAGGCTCAAACTGCTCGGGGCCTGTCGCGGAGGTGTGCCATGCCCCGAACCATCTGGTCCGGCGCCATCAGCTTCGGCCTGGTCACCGTCCCGATCCACGTCCAGTCCGCCACCGAGAACCACTCGATCCGCTTCCACCAGTACCACCTGGACGACATGGGCCGGATCCGCACCCGCAAGATCTGCGAGCTCGAGGACCGCGAGGTGGCCAACACCGAGATCGGCAAGGGCTACGAATACGCCAAGGACCAGGTCGTCGCCATCAGCGACGCCGAACTGCGCGACCTGCCGCTGCCGACAGCGAAGGCCATCGAGATCGACGCCTTCGTCGCCGCCGACGACATCGACCCGATCCGGATCGGCGAGGGCTACTACCTCTCCCCGGCGGCCAGGTCGCCGCCAAGCCCTACAAGCTGCTCCGCGAGGCCCTGGCCCGCTCGTCGAAGGTGGCCATCGCGAAGTACGCGTGGTCCGGGCGTGAACGGCTCGGCATGCTCCGGGTCCGCGGCGACGCCATCGTCCTGCACGCGATGCACTGGCCCGACGAGATCCGCGACCCCTCGGAGCTGCTACCGCCGCCGGTGGACGTGTCCGAGGAGGAGATCAAGGGCGCGCTCGCCCTGATGGAGTCGAAGTCCCGCGACGACCTCGAGGGCGACGACTTCAAAGACACCTACACCGAGGCCATGGAGAAGATCATCGAAGCCAAGCGGGAAGAGAAACCGCTCCCCGAGGCACCCGAGCCGGAGACGCCGGGCCGGGTCCTCGACCTGATGGCCGCGCTCGAGGAGTCCGTGTCCAAGGCGAAGGCCTCCCGCGGCGAAGACGCCGACATCCACGAACTGCCGAAGCCGAAGAAGAAGACGGCCGCGAAGAAGCAGCCGACCAAGAAGACCACGGCGAAGAAGGCAACCTCGAGGAAGCCACGCCGCAGCGCGTGAATCCTCCCCCGGCCACATGTCACGGCGCTCTCCCTCCTCGTCGGCAGCGAGGGGCATGATCTCGACATGAGCCACGGACCCGACGGCAGAGGCACGACAGTGCAGTACGAGCGGGAAGGGGCATGGGTCGTCGTGGCGCACGGCGACTACGACACCAACACCATCGCCCCGCTCGAGGAAGCACTCGACACCGCCGCACGCAAGCACACCTGCCTGGTCGTCGACGTCTCCGGTGTCACCTTCGCCGACTCGACCTTCCTGAACCTGCTGCTGCGCATCCACCACATGACCTCACTGCGCGTCGCAGGCCCGACCCGCCAGCTACGGCACCTCTTCGAGATCACCGGCACCGACACCGTGCTCGACACCCGCGACAACATCCAGGACGCCCTTCCCTGACCCAGCAGCGCCCCGAACACGCGGCACGCCTCTCCACGGACCCGCCTCCCGGCTCACCCACCACGCGCCTGCCCGCGCCCGCGGCCGCCCTGACCACGGCAGGCCAGACCCGCATTCCGACGTGGCCGGAGTGGCTCGCTGACGCGCCCCCTGTCGAACCGGCAAGCAAGCCCGTACACCTAGGCGTGTATCGAAAGTGCCTGGTGAGGATGGAGGAGAGCCCATTTGTGATCCAGAATGATTGGATGGTCACGCTTGAGACTCCCCGTTTGATCCTGCGTCGCTGGCGCGAGGAAGACGTTGCGCCCATGGCTGCCGTCAATGCCGACCCCGCGGTCATGCGGTGGATCCGTGACGGCAGCGTCCTTGACGAACAGCAGACTCGTGGCCGGGTCCAGGCATGGGAGAGCGAGTGGGAGTCACAGGGCTTCGGCCTGTTCGCCGTGGAGATGCGGTCCACTGGCGAGCTGGCCGGATTCACCGGCCTTTCGGTGCCCAACTTCTTGCCGGAGGTACTGCCGGCGGTTGAGGTCGGCTGGCGGCTGGGACGTGCCCACTGGGGGCAGGGCTTGGCCACCGAGGCCGCTGCGGCCGCTGTACGGTTCGGGTTCGAAGAGCGAGGGCTGGAGCGGATCGTCAGCATCACTCAAGTGGGCAACGACGCCTCCGAACGAATCATGACCAAACTGGGGATGCATCCGGTTCGTGAGACGGTCAATCCCACCGGGGGTCGGCGAGTACGGGTGTTCGAGTTGTCGTCGGACCAGTACGTCACAACCACTCGTTGATGGCGGCAACGAGGACAGTGGCCTCGTAGCGGACCGCGAGTTTGTCGTACCTCGTGGCCACGGCCCGGTGCCTCTTGAGGCGATTGATACCGCACTCGACCGCGTGCCGAGCCTTGTAGTCCTGCGGGTCGAACTTCGGCGGCCGGCCACCGCGCGAACCGCGTTTCTTGCGGTTGCGGGCCTGGTCGGCCTTGTCCGGGATGGTGCAGAGGATCCCGCGCCGCCGTAGGTAAGCGCGGTTCTTCCGGGAGGCGTACGCCTTGTCGGCGCGCACCCGACCTGGCCGGGTACGCGGCCTGCCCGGCCCGAGACGCGGGACACGAACCTTGTTCAGGACAGGCTCGAACTGCGGGGAATCCCCGCGCTGTCCGGCTGTGATCACGATGGACATGGGCTTTTGGCCCTGTTCGACGGCCAGGTGCAGCTTGGTGGTCAGGCCACCGCGCGAGCGCCCGAGCCCGTGGTCGTCCGGCTCGACGGCGACGCCGCCGGGCGGCTCCTTCTGCAGCTCCCTCCTTCTGCAGCTCCCCCTTTTCCTCGCCCCGGCGGCGTGCTGGTGGGCCCGGCACACCGTGGAGTCGACGTTGATGTCCCAGGTGATCAGCTCTTTCGCGTCGGCCCGGGCCTGCAGCGCGGTGAAGATCCGATGCCAGGTGCCATCCCGCTGCCACCGGCGGAACAGGTCGTACGCCCGGCCCCACGGCCCGTACTCGGCTGGCAGGTCCCGCCAGGGGATGCCGGTGCGGACCCGAAACCGTATGCCGTCGATCAGCTGCCGCCTGGCCCACGTGGGCGGCCGTCCGGGCTTCTTGCCCTTCGGCAACAGCGGTTCCAGCACCGCCCATTGCGCATCCGTCAGATCTCCACGTGTCACAAACCAAGATCATCTCACGTTCAAGATCCACTTTCGATACACGCCCTAGTCCCGCAAAGCAGACCTCGTGATCAAGAATGGACCAGTCATCTGCCACGCTGACCACACATCACAGCCACCATGCTGAAGGAGGAAACCGGTTTGGCCGCCCCCTGGGATGTTCTGGTGTCCACGAGCGTTGGTGCCGTCGCAACCATCATCGGCATCGTGGTGGGCGGCTTCGTCGGCCGCCGCAGCCAGAACCAGCAATGGCTGCGCGATACCCAGACAGCGGCCTACGGCGCCTTCCTCCAGGAGTTCACCGCGGTCGAGATCGAGCTGCGTGAGGCATACCTCGACGACCGGCCCAACAACGCCAACTGGCCATCGTTCAACGCCGCGTTGACCTCACTCAGCCTGGTCGCCACCCCCGACGTCGCGAATGCCGCCGGCGACCTGGCCGATGCCATCGGCCGCTTCGCGCTCCTGGTCGCGGACCGCGGCCCGAAGATCCGTGACAACCTTCAGCGGATCATGGCAGAACTCGCATCCGGACAGCTTGCCTTCGTCAACGCGGCCCGCAGCTCCCTCGACGGCTCCCAGCAGCCCATCGACCGGCAGCTGGGAGGACCGCCACCATGGCGCGAGATCGAGCCCTACACCCCCACACCACGCGCCGCTGACTGACGTCGCTCCTCAGCGCGACTGAGCCACTTCAAATCTCGGCCGCGGCCGCCCGAGTGGATCGTCGAAGTCGGCATCGGCACCTGCCACATGATCGGCTCGCGCCGCCGCCCCGTCAGCCGCGACGAGGCCCGCCGCCTCCTGACCGAAGGACTGCACACCTGCACCCACTACCAGCCCGACACCCAGCTGCACATCATCGACTAGCACCACCGGCACCAGGCACCCGAGGAGCAGCTGCCCACCACCGCAACGGCGGTGTTCGTCGGCGCGCTGACCTGCCGTGGTCGGCCTTCCGCCGTGGTCGGGTCTGCGGTACGTCTACGCGGTGGTGTGGTCGGGATTGGGGAGCTGGAGCGGGAACATGGCAATCACCTGGCGGTCAGGGCGATGCGGGCGGAGATCCGCTTGCCGGTCGACTGCTGCTGGATGTCGAGCTCCTGGGTAACTGCCTTGACGATCTCCAGCCCGTGCTGGCCGATGGGGGCGGGGTCCGCGGCCCGGGCCGCCGGCAGGCTGGGACGACGGCCAGGAGCCTCGTATCGTGGCGGACCTCAGCAACGTGACCTTCCTGGACTCCACCGGCATCAACGTCTTCTTCGACGCCCATCGCCGGGTCAGCGCCACCGGTGGGTGGCTGCGCCTGGCCGCCGTCCAGGAGCCCGTGATGCGGGTTGTCCACCTCGTCGGCCTGGACACCGTCATCGCCTGCCACCCCACGGTCGAGCAAGCCCTGAACTCCTGATCACCGCGCTGCCCGAGGCTGCGGCGTGCTCTCGACGCCCTGACAGCGGTGCGTACCAACTACCCGCACCGGTCTGGTCCGCCGCCCGCCTTGGACCTGTACGAGGCGATCCCCCGCCGAGCACCACCGCGAGCGCGCTGTACGGGAGCTCCGGGACGTCCACGCGTCCTGACGCGAGGCTGCGGACGGCGGGCCCGCTACCTCTGCGCCGGTTCCCACATGGGCGGGCGAGCCCGGCGTCCAGCTGAGGGAGGCGGCCCCTTCCCGTCTCCCAGTCTGTATCCGGGTGCCACCCGCACCAGACGCGCTGGCCGACCTCGGGCTGGAGGGGGCTGCGGAGCAGGCGCTGTTGCAGACCTGTTCAGCGGCCGGTGGTGGTGCTGCGGGGTGTGTCGGACAGGGCGATGCGGGCCGTGACGCGCTTGCCGACCGGTTCCAGTTCGATGAGCAGGTTCTCGGTGACGGCCTTGACGATCTCCAGCCCGTGCTGGCCGATCCTGTCCGGATCGGTGGCCCGGGCAGCAGGCACGACGGGGTCGCTGTCCCACACGACGACGTCCACTGCGTGGGCATGGACGCGCAGTTCCATCAGGATGGGTCCCGGAGCGTATTTGAGGGCGTTGGTGACCAGCTCGCTCACGACCAGCTGGGTGAGGTCCCTCGCGCGCTCGGACACCGGCAGGTGATGGTTGGTGCGGGCCTGGTCGAGGAAGGCGAGGGCGCGGTGACGGGCGTCGGAGATGCAGCCGTCCTCTCCGTCTAGGGCGTAGCCAGCGCGTATCACGTACTCATCGTGCGATCGGGTAGAGCCCTCACCGTCGGCATGAGATCCCACGTGTCGCCTCACTCCCCCCTTCGCGCAGGCCAGTACCCGCGAGAACATCATGCATGCCACAGGGACTGCTGTCCGGCAGCGGGTGCATCCCCACTATGGCGGTGGGGCAGAATCGTCCTCGCACGGGGCATGCTCTAGCAGAGTTGAGGAGCCGGTGGACGATCAGAAGGCCGACCTGCCCGACCGGCTCTCCATCGAGCGCAAAGTGGTCGACGGCATCCGCATTGTGACCGTGCGGGGCGAGATCGACCACGACGTCAAGGAAGCGAGTCCCTGCTGTCCGAAGACGGCGCGGGGGCGCCGCAGCGGATCGTGGTGGACCTCAGCGGTGTGACCTTCATGGACTCCAGTGGCATCAACGCCTTCATCGCCGCCCACCGGCAGGTGAGGGACTCGCAAGGGTGGATGCGTATCGCCGGTGCCCAGGAGTCCGTCCTGTATGTCCTGCGAGTGGTCGGCGACGCCTTCATTCCGTGTCATCCCACCGTCGAGCAGGCCCTCAACACCTGAAGCACTGCCCGGGCCGGTCCAGAGCGGCCTGCATGCGAGCACCGCCGCACCGCAGGATCGGCACCTGACCCGCCGACCCCATTTCAACGCCCGCGCCAGCGCCCATCGCAGCGGCAGCACGGGGGCGCACGTCAGCGGCCCGCTTGGCTTTGGTCACGGGTTTCTCATGAGCAGAGCCACCCGCTCCAGCGTCAGCCACGGAACCCGTCGGGCCGCGTCTGGACCCGGTCGTGGGAGGGTGGAAGTTCACAGTGCTGTGATTCGCACAGTCTGGGCTTGGTGATGTGCCGGGCGCTCGCGCGGTTTCGAGACCGATGAGGAGGGACGGCGTTATGGGCCACCCGGTGGATGTGCAGATCAGCCTGGACCGTGATGTGTTTCTGCGGACGCTGGTGCGGGAGTTGGCGACGTCATTGGAGTCGGTGATCGGTCTGGAGGAGGCATCCGGCTACATCAGTCTGGTGGGCCAGGCGGTGGGAACCGAGATCGATGAGATGTACCTCAAGGCGCTCGGGGTGGACCAGCTCTCCCCGGAGCAGGTCGCGGAGGCCCTGGTGGATCTCAAGCGGCGGATCAAGGGCGACTTCTACGTCATCGAGCAGGACGACACGAAGATCGTGCTGGGCAACAGGGCCTGTCCGTTCGCGGAGAAGGTACTGGGCCGTGAGTCGATGTGCATGATGACCTCGAACGTCTTCGGGACGATCGCCGCTCGCAATCTCGGTTACGCCAGCGTCGAGCTGCAGGAGACCATCGCCCGCGGTGATGCCGGCTGCCGCGTGGTCGTGCACCTGGTCCCCGGTGCCGGCCCGCAGAGCGGGCGCGAGTACTTCGGCGATGCGCAGCTGCCCCTCAGCGGCCCGGGCGCCGGTACGGTACCTGCGTGAGTCTTGGCCTGTTCGAGGCCGTCGTCAAAACCCTGCCTGATCCCGTCATCCTGTGCGCGGGAGACGGCACGATCCTGGCAGCCAATCCGGCCGCCCGCGCCTCGATCCCCCAGTTGTGCGTGGGCGTAAGTCTGTATGCCCTCAACCGGGACGACGCCAGTGCCTTGCGGCGGCATCTGCACAACTGGCTGCGCAGCGGCAATCCGCTGCCGGGCGCGCTTGTCCTGAAGGACGATGACGGCAGCCCGGTGCGTTTCCGCTGCCACGGTGTACGCGCCACCTGGTGGCAAGGGCCGGAACCGGTGGTGCAGTTAAGCCTTCGCCGTCTCGACCAAGCCGACCGGTTCGCTGTCCTCAGCCAGCAGGTCACCGCACTGAATCGGGAAATCGCCATCCGGCGTACCGCGGAAACCCAGCGCGAGGAACTGCTGCTCGCCGAGCAGGCTGCCCGCGCCCGAGTGCAACGCCTGTACCAGCTGACCGCGGCACTGGCCTCGTCCGCGACCCTGGCCCAGGTCGCCGCGGCCGTGACGTCCACCGCTCCACAGGTGCTGGACGTCGATGCCGTGAGCCTGGAGCTGCATTCCCAACGGCTGGTACCCGCGCTGGAACCGGGTGAGCAGCTGCACCTCCTGAAGGAATCCTCCTGGCAAGACCTCGACCGCCCTCATGACAGCGTACGCGCCGCGCCTGCAGGAACGCTGCGGATCGCGCTGGAAGCCGACGACGCCGTCCTGGGCACCCTGACCGTGCATCCCGGGGCAGGCGGTGTGCCGGATCCGGAGCACCTGACCGCGGTGGGCCAGCAGATCGCCCAGGCGGTGCGCCGCGCCGGCCTGTACGAACACGAACACCGCGTGGCCGAACGTCTCCAGCTCAGCCTCCTGCCTCAACTCCCCCACGTGGCAGGTCTGGACGTGGCAACCTGCTACGCGCCCGGCAGTGACATGGTCATGGTCGGCGGTGACTGGTACGACCTCTACAACCTCGACGAGGACCACATCGGCCTGTCCGTCGGTGACGTCGCCGGCCACGGCCTGCCCCAGGCGGCCGTCATGGCACAGGTCATCGCCGCCCTGCGCGGCATCGTCCTACGCTGCGGCACCCGCCCCCAGGAGGTCCTCACCGAGCTGAACGAGTACCTGCACCTGTACCACCGCGGCCAGATGGCCACCGCCGCCTACCTGCTCTACCACCGCACCACCCGCACCCTGACCTACGTCAAAGCCGGACACCCCCCACCACTCGTGGTACACCCCGACGGCTCCAGCCGCTACCTCGACGGCCCGATCTCCCCGCCGATCGGACCCGTCCCCGGCGCCCGCTACCGCCAGGGCGAAACCACCCTCGCCGAAGGCGAGTCAGTCCTGCTCTACACCGACGGCCTCATCGAACGCCGCCGGGAATCCTTGGACACCGGCCTGGACCGCCTCACCCAGACAGCCCTCCGCGGCGCAGGCATGAACGTGCACGACCTGTGCGAGCTGTTCCTAAACCACCAGCCAGGAGCCGACTACCCCGACGACCGCGCCCTGCTCCTCGCCCGGCCAAACCCACCCCGCTGTGACCCGCCCAGCCCACCGTGCCAACCGAGCGACCCGACACCTGAAAACAGGCACCCTGGCCAGCCCCCGGCGCCGCCCGGAATCGTAGATGGTTGCGGCGTGAAAAACAGAAGCGGGGCGGGCGGCCCCCCGGACAGGTGACCGCCCACCCGCGCTGTCACAAGCTGAGGTAGAAGCGCACGGTCGTGCCGTCGTCGCCGGTGTGCACGCGCACCAGGTCGGCCACGTAGTGGACCAGCATCAGACCCCGGCCGCCCAGCTGGCCGCGCTCCGGCGGTCGGCGGCCGGCCAGCGGGTCGGCCAGCCGGCCCGCATCGCGGACCTCACACACCAGCTGCCCCTGCTCGGCCCAGACCGCGAGTGTCCCGCGGCCTCCGCCGTGGACCACGCTGTTGGTCGTCAGTTCCGCAACCGCCAGCTCCACATCCATCAGCCGCTCCCCGGCCAGGCCCAGCCGCATCGCGTGAGCGAGAGCGAACTGGCGGACCGCCGGAAGGTCCTCACCACCGTAGGCGAAGGCCGCGGCGTCCGGTGCAGGCGCAAGCACCTGGTTGTACCGATCGACGACCGCCTGCCAGTCGTAGGCGTCGCTGACCGACTCACGTCCATCCCCGCTGATGACGGTCGGGTGGGTGGCCTTCGCATCAGCGATCACCTCCGGCTCCAGCCGCACCTCGTCGTAGGGGCACAGGATCGTCACCGCACGGCCCTCGAACGCGGCGTTGATCAGCGCCTCGTGCTGCGCGCACGCCGGGTACTCCACCGCGCTGCGCCCCGCCCAGATCGGCTCGCCGATGATCCGCACACGTCCCTTCGGGTGGGCGTCGGCGAATCCGCGCAGCACCCTGGGGATGATCCGCCCCGGGTTGCGGCCGGCCTCGGTCATGTCCAGGAACAGGATGCCCTCGGCGTCCCCGCCCAGACCTGCCTTGATCAGCTCCAGATTGGGGCCGGGCACCGCCACGGCCATCGGCTCGCCGCTGGTCAGGCCCTCGCGCAGGAAGGCCACCGTCCGCTGCGTGTACTCCTGCTCGGTGCGGTAGAAAAGGGCAGGGTGCACGAACGCCTCATGGGTGGTCCCCGTGCTCATCACAGAGCCACCTCGATCCGGTCCAGGCCCGGCCAGAACATCTCCAAAACCCGCGGCAGCTGCGGCGGGGGATTCTCGACCACAAATCTCCCGTCGGGCAGGTTCATGGCGGTGACCGCCAGCGCGCTCACCCCGGCCACGTCGACGAACGCCACGTCCGACAACTCCACGTACGACACGCCCGCGTGCCGCCGGGCCAGCTCGGACAGGGCCTGCTCCCAAGACGGCCGAGTGAGGACGCTGATCTCACCGCGGGCACGTATCCCGGAACGACCGGGCAACGGGCTCACCTCCAACGCGGCCCTCCCGGGCACCGGGGCGGCCCCGCCCGCCACATGTGGGGCATCCACGCTCGGACTCCTTCACATCAAGCCGCCTGCCGACCGTCCCGGCACGGGCAGAGGAAAAGCTCCCCCCAACGGGGCAGTGTATCCAGGCGCAACCACGCCGGATTCTGCTAGTGGGAGAGCAACGTTCATCGAAGGTTTCGGCTCTGGGATCGCGAAGCCCGAACGGGGGGTGGTCTGCGTCGTATACAGGGGTCGGCGTCCGGCGATGGCGCCGCCGGGGTCGTCCAGGAGGGCGACGCGGGCGGTGATGCGCTTGCCGACTGGTTCCCGCTGCGCTTCGAAGCCGTGGGCCACGGCCATGACGATCTCCAGACCGTGCTGGCCGACCCGTCCCGCGTCTGCGGACCGGGCCACCGGCAGTACCGGATCGCCGTCCCACACCACCACCTCGACCGCGTCGCCGAGGATGCGCAGGTCCATCAGCACCGGGCCCGGCGCGTACTTGTGGGCATTGGTGACCAGCTCGCTGACCACCAGCTGTGTGAGGTCCATGGCACGCTGCGAGACCGGCAGGCCGTGCTCGGCCTGGACGCGCGTGAGGAAGCCGGCGGCGAGATGGCGGGCGCGGGCGATGCACGTGCCGTCGCCTTCCAGGACCACCGTGGTGTGTATGGCCAGCTCATCCGGTACCGCGCTGTCGTCACCCACCCGGGCTGGTTCCATCGCGGCTTGCTTCTGCTACTCCGTTCACACCTCGCGCGTACCCACGCATGCTTGGTACACGCTTTACGCCCTAGTCGCGAAGGCATTACCCGGTGTGCAGAGCAGCACTGCAGGTGAAGCTCTTGGTGTGCCAGGATCACCGACATGGCTGAGGGAGAGATGGCGGACGCGGACACCGAACCAGCTGTGCAGCCAGGCCAGTTGTCGGTCGTCACCACCGCCACCCACGGCATCCGTGTGCTGACCCTGGCGGGAGAGATCGACCGCGACACCGGCCAGACGCTCCGCCAGGCCCTGGACGCCTCCGGAACTCCCCGCCCCCGCATCGTGGTCGATCTCAGCCGGGTCACCTTCATGGACTCCACCGGCATCAACATCTTCATCGCCGCCCACCACAGCCTCACCGAGGCCGGCGGCTGGAAACGCCTGGCCGCACCCACCGAAGCTGTGATGCGCACCCTGCAGATCGTCGGCGTCGACGCCGTCATCGACTGCCGCGACACCCTCCGCCAAGCCCTCAGCAACTGACCCATCCCCCGTACCGGCCATGCGCTGCCTAGCTCAGAGCTGATGGTGATCGCGCCTGGACAGGTAAAGGGGACTGAGCTGGCGCCAGTAGGCGTGCACGAGGTCTTCGGCCTCCTGCACCGCCCCCTGAGCACGTCGCCCGTCCGTCGGCAGGTGCTGCTCGGCTCGGGCCACGGTGGATCCCCTGCGCCGGACCTCCCTCAGCGCCGTCCGGCGCGAAGCAGGGCGAGATACGGCAGCAGTGCGCGGCCTGCCACTTCGGCCCGCCAAGCACCATCGCGCGACCAATATCGCGCCCACCACCGACAATGCGCTGACGGCATAGACCTCATGACCGGCCACTGGCTCCTCCTGCCGGACACCCGCATGGACCGTCCGGATTCATGTGCCCCGGTTCCGCACCGCCAACGTCACCGCCGTGCCAAGAAACCCTCACCGCCATCACCAGGTGGTTAGGGGTCGGCGCCCAGGCGCCAAGCGGCACGCTCGCCGGCCTGCTCGACCGGCCCAGCGTGCCTCAGCGAGACTCACGGTCGACGTACGGGTTGACGGCGGCGAGGACCAGGCGCTGGAGTTCGTCGATCCGGGTTATCCACCAGCCGGAACGCGATCGGCGGTTCCTCCGTACGCTGCTGCCCGAATCGATCACACGGGCGTGACGGGATGTCGTCGCGTGGTGGTGGAGGAATTCGCAGTCAAGGTCATGGCGCAGCTGCCCGACGCCGGACCCCGGATCAGCATGGCGATCGGGTTTCCGTAGCGGGACTCCGGGGTCGGGTGCGCCCACCAGGCCGACCGCCGTTGGTCGCAGCCACCCAGGTGGCGTACCGGCCGAGTGGAAGGCATGCGGTGTGACGTGGACGCTGCCGGAGCCGATGCTGACTACTCCCGTGCCCGGGCCCGATCTGCGGCCGGGCTGGGCGGCCGAGCCGAAGTTATGGCGGGGGTTGGCAGTTGTCCGTTTGTCCACGGTGCCGCGAGCTGGAGTGCAGCGTCACCCCAGCGGTCTCGCGTAGCTGGCTGCGTATCTCGTGGTGGACTCACGACAGAGCCACGCGTAGACGGCTGCGCTGTCCTGGCCTCGACATCGGTAGCGGATGCTGCCGCTGCTCCGCAAAAGTTGCCGCAGATCGACTCGCGCCGCTCGTCGGTCAGTCGGGTGTCTCGGCCGAGTCGGCGGGCTGGGAGTCGCTATCCGGCGCGTGCCGCTCGATGTCGTCGTTGGTCGCGGCCCAGCTGGCCAGCAGGTTCAGGGCGTCTTGCGAGGGCGAGTGGGGTTCGGCGGTGTAGGTGAGGAGGAACTGGCTGGGGCCGTCGGGGAGCGGGAAGGTTTCGAAGGGCAGGTCGAGGTCGCCGACGACCGGGTGGTGGAGGAGTTTCACGCCAGTGGTGTGCATGCGGACGTTGTGGGCGGCCCAGCGGCGCCGGAATTCCTCGCTGCGGGTGGACAGTTCCCCGATCAGGTCCGTCAGCCGCCGGTCGTAGAGGTCGCGGCCAGCTTCGGCGCGCAGCATGGCGACCGTGTCGTTGGCGACTTCGTCCCAGTGGCGGAAGAATTCGGTCGCGTGCGGGATGAGGAAGACGAATCGGGCGTTGTTCGGCGGCCGTGCGGGGTCGGCGTAGACGGGGGAGAACAGTGCGCGCCCGAGGTGGTTGGCGGCCAGGATGTCTCCGCGTCCGCTGAGGATGAACGCGGGTGTGCCGGCCATGGAGTCGAGGACGCGCTGCACCGTGGGCCGCACGCGTTGCTGCGCCGGGCGGCGGCGTGGCGGGCGGGTCGTGCCGGCGCCGCGCAGGAGGTCGAGCAGGTGGATGCGTTCGGCCTCGTCGAGCTGGAGTGCCTGGGCGATGCCTTCGATGACGCTCTCGGAGACGCCGGTGGCGTTGCCGCGCTCCAGGCGGGTGTAGTACTCGCTGGAGATGCCCGCGAGGAGGGCGACTTCCTCGCGGCGCAGTCCGGTGACCCGTCGGCGTTCTCCGCCGTAGAGGGGCAGTCCGGCTTGTTCGGGGGTGACCCGGGCCCGTCGCGTGCCGAGGAATTCCCGGATCTCCGCGCGGAAATCATCGCGGATGTCGCGGTTGGTGCCTTGTGGGTCGTTTCTGCCTGCCATGCGTTTCACTCTACGAGTGCTCCGGCCGGGTTGGGGGTCCCTGTCAGTGACCCCCTCAAGAGGGACTCCCACACGCGCGTGACAAGCGGTTTTGTTGGTGGTGCACCGCCCACGGCGGTGTGAACGGCCCGGACAGGGCGGTGCTTGCGCGACCGGTCTCAAGGTCCCGCGGTGGCGCTGTCGGTGCCGCTCGCATCCCCCGCACACACCAGGTGCCGGACCACGGCGTCTGAAAGGAACTCCCCCATGAGCAAGGTCATTCTCGTCACCGGTGCCGGACGCGGTCTCGGCACGGACATCGCCCGCGAGGCCCTCGCCGCCGGCCACCAGGTCATCGCCACCGGCCGCCGCCCCGAAGAGGTCGAGAAGACCCTCGGTGGACCCCAGGACAATCTGCTGGTCACCAGGCTCGACGTCACCAGCCTGGAGGACGCCGAGGCCGCCGCGCAGGTCGCCGTCGACCGCTTCGGCCGGATCGACGTCCTGATCAACAACGCCGGGAACCTCTTCACCGGCTACTTCGAGGAGATCTCGCCCGCGCAGATGCGCCGGCAGTTCGAGACCAACCTCTTCGGCCCGATGAACGTCACCCGCGCCGTCCTGCCCGTCCTGCGCAAGCAGCGTGCCGGCCACGTCATCACCATCACCTCGACCGCCGGGCTGGTCGGCATGGAGTTCACCTCCGCCTACGCCGCCTCCAAGTTCGCGGAAGAGGGGTGGATGGAGTCCCTGCGCTACGACGTCGAGCCCTACAACATCCACACCACCGTCGTGGAGCCGGGCTACTTCCGCACCGAACTCCTCGTGGACGGCTCCACCAACTGGCCCGAGCTGTCCATCGACGACTACGCCCCGCGCACCGCCCCCCGGATCGAGGGCATGAAGAGCATGAACGGCAAGCAGCCCGGCGACCCCGCCAAGCTCGCCCGCGCCCTGCTCACCATCGTCGGCCAGGACAAGCCGCTGCAGCGGTTCGTCGCCGGTGCGGACGCCATCGAGGCCGCCGAGGCCAAGGCGAAGGAACTCCTCGCCCAGGCCGAAGCCTCCCACGAACTGGGCGGCGCTCTGGCCTACGACGATGCCCACGCCTGACCATCACGCCCCGCCCGGGACGGAGGACCGCTGCCGGGTGCGTTTTCGACAGCACGGAGAGAGTCAGCATGCCCCTCAAAGGCGAGTACGAGCCGAGCAAGGCGCAGTTTGTGCGTGACCAGGTGGAGCTGTACGAGAGCTCCGGCGGTACGCAGGGAACGACGCTGAGTGTCCTGGTCGCACGGGAAGAAGACGAGAGACTGCGGGACCTGCCCGTCCTCATCCTGACCACCCTGGGCGCGAAGAGCGGCAAGATCCGCAAGACCCCGGTCATGCGGGTGGAGCACGACGGCGTCTACGCCGTGGTCGCCTCCATGGCTGGAGCCCCCAAGCACCCGGTCTGGTACCACAACGCGGTGGCCGACCCCCGGGTCGAGCTTCAGGACGGCCCGGTGCGCCAGGACATGCTGGCCCGCGAGGTGACCGGGGACGAGAAGGCCGTGTGGTGGGCCCGAGCCGTCAAGGCATTCCCCGACTACGCCGAGTACCAGAAGAACACAGACCGTGAGATCCCCGTCCTCTGGCAGCCCAGGAGCACTGGTAGCCCGGCCGATCCAGCCTACGGATCTCCCCAGTCGATCCCCGGCGAGCAGCGGCCAGCTCGAATCCCTCTCAACGTCCATTGCGCGCCCGGTCGCTTACCAACTTCGGCGTCCGAAGTCCCCCTTAAGCGGTCCGCTGGCCAGCGGCGTGGTCATGGCCCTCATAGGCCATGACCACCTGCCTGGCCCGACGGCCACGACAACAAGGAGTACCTGATGAAGCACATTTCCCTCGGCGGGCTCGATGTCTCCCGCATCGGCCTGGGAGCCATGACCATGGCAGGCGTCTACACGACGGGCGGAGGGCTGGATGATGCCGAGTCGATCCGCACCATCCACCGGGCGCTGGAGCTCGGTGTCACCCACATCGACACCGCCGAGATCTACGGGCCCTTCCACAGCGAGGAACTCGTCGGCAAGGCCATCAAGGGCCGGCGCGACGACGTCGTTGTGGCGACGAAGTTCGGTCTCGTCTCCCACGCCGGCGGCGGTCCCGGCGTCATCGACAGCAGCCCCGGCAACGTGAGGACCGCGGTCGAGGGCTCGCTGCTGCGGCTCGGTACCGACCACATTGACCTCTACTACCAGCACCGCGTCGACCCGAACACGCCCATCGAGGAGACGGTCGGTGCGCTGGCCGAGCTGGTCGCCGAGGGCAAGGTGCGCCACATCGGCCTCTCCGAGGCCGGTCCCGAGACGATCCGGCGGGCGCACGCCGTGCATCCGGTGTCCGCGCTGCAGACCGAGTACTCGCTGTGGACCCGCGACGTCGAGGCCGAGATCCTCCCGCTGCTGCGGGAGCTGGGTATCGGCTTCGTTCCCTACTCGCCGCTCGGCCACGGCCTGCTGACCGGGCAGATCCGCACCGTCGACGACTTCACCGACGACGACTGGCGCAAGACCAACCCGCGCTTCACCGGCGAGAACTTCCAGCGCAACCTGGCCATCGTCGACGAAGTACGGGCCATCGGCGCCGAGATCGGCGCCACCCCGGCCCAGACCGCGCTGGCGTGGCTGCTGACCCGCGGCGACGACATCGCCCCCATCCCCGGCACCCGGCGGGTTACGCGCGTCGAGGAGAACACCGCCGCCGACGCCGTCGAACTCAGCGCCGCTCAGCTCGACCGCCTCAACACCCTCACACCGGCCGCGGGCGAACGCCACGACGAGGCCAACATGGCCAGCATCGACCGCTGACCGCTGACGCGGCGGCGCCCGGCTCGGGCCGCGCCCCGGACTTCGCGAAGGGCTGACGCCCCCGCGAAGTTCCCGACCCGTCACACCTGACCAACCTGCATCTATTCACGCAGTTCACTGACCACTGAAAAGGTTCCTCATCATGTCCAAGGTTCTCCTTGTCGTAGGCCATCCGGACTTGTCGCAGTCGAAGGCCAACGCGGCGCTCGTGGACGCCGTCCGCGACCTGCCCCATGTCACCGTGCACGACCTCTACGCCACCTACCCCGACTTCCAGATCGACGTCGACGCCGAGCAGGCGCTGCTGGCCGAGCACGATGTGATCGTCTTCCAGCATCCGGTGTTCTGGTACAACACCACCCCTCTGTTCAAGCACTGGCAGGACACGGTCCTCACCCTCGGCTGGGCCTTCACCATCGACGGCTCGCCCTCGCAACTGGCCGGCAAGAAGGCAGTCGTCGCCGTCACCACCGGCGTCCCCGCCGACCACTACACCCCCGAAGGCGCCAACAAGGCCACCATCGAGACCCTCCTCAACAGCTGGGAGGCAACCCTGCGCCTGTGCCAGCTCGACTCTCAGCAGCCGATGTTCAAGGTGTACGGCACCGCCTTCGGCCTCTCCGACGAAGACCTGGCCACCGCCGCCAAGCAGTACAACGAACTGCTCACCTCCTTCACCGCCTGACCACACCATCACCACTGCGCCCCCTTGCCCTCCAGGTGCCGCGGTGGTGATGGGGCACACCAGGTCTCCGGTTTCCTCGATACCGGGGCCGCTTACGCCGTGCTGGTCCGGCCGGGGTACGCGTCGGGCGGTCGCACGCAGGCGGCCCGCGCCACACAGTGGCGCTGACCGGTTCTTCGCGATTGATCAAGGAGTCACCCGATGCCGACGATGTCCGCTCCCCAGGAACTGGCCGCCATCGCACCGAAGCTGGTCGAGGTCAGCAACGAGGTCCTGTTCGACGATGTCTGGCAGCGCCCCGGGCTTTCCCCGCGGGACCGGAGCCTGGTGACCGTCAGCGCGCTGGTATCCCTCTACCGGGGTGAGCAGCTCGGCTACCACCTCGGTCTGGCCATGGACAACGGGCTGAGTGTGGAGGAGCTGTCGGAGGCGATCACCCACCTGGCGTTCTACTCCGGATGGCCCACCGCCATGAGTGCGGTCACCCAGCTCAAGAAGATCGCCGAGGAACGCGGTGATTTTGCGGCCTGACCGCCGGCCCGGCACCCCGCCCCTCCCACTCCACGCGCACGAGACGAGGAACGACCATGGAGCTTTTGAGCAAGCAGCCGACGCTGAAGCTGCCGGAGAATATGTTCACCGGCGATGCCTGGGCCGATGTGATCTACCGAGGCGAGGAGCCTTCCCGGGCCCGTGCGAACGCGGTCCGTTTCGCCCCCGGTGCCCGTACCGCCTGGCACTCCCACGGCCTGGGGCAGACCCTCTACATCGTCGAGGGCATTGCCCTGATCCAGTCCCGGGGTGGCGGCATCCTCGAAGCCCACCCCGGCGACATGGTCTGGACCCCGCCGGGCGAGGAGCATTGGCACGGTGCCGCGCCCGACCACTTCATGGTCCACATCGCCTTGTGGGAGACCGACGAGGTCGACTGGCTCAAGCACGTCACCGACGCCGAGTACGCCGGCCCGCGCCGCAGCCCCGCACCCCCTGACCCCGAGCCCCTCGATTCCTCGGCCGGCTCTTGCCTGGGCCGGGACACGGAGCCACCTTGTGCACAGCACAGAAAGGCAGCCTCACTATGCGCGGAGCAGTCTCTACGCCCCCGGCGACGTGCGCTTCGAGGAGCGTGACGACCCGCAGATCCTGAAGCCGACCGACGCGGTCATCCGCACGGTCGCCACCTGCGTGTGTGGCTCGGACCTGTGGAGCTACCGCGGCATCAACCCGGTCGAGGAGCCAGTGCCGTTCGGGCACGAGTACGTCGGCATCGTGGAGGAAGTCGGCGCCGAGGTCGCTCGCATCAAGCCGGGCCAGTTCGTCGTGGGCTCGTTCTTCGCCTCGGACAACACCTGTCCGAACTGCCGCAACGGCTACCAGACCAACTGCCTGCACCGCGAGTTCGTCGGCGCGGGCGGCTGCCAGGCCGAGAAGATCCGCATCCCGCTGGCCGACGGCACCCTGGTCGCCACCCCCGACCTGCCCGCCGAGGAGCACATCGCCAGCCTGCTGGCGTGCTCCGACGTCATGGGCACCGGCTGGTACGCCGCCGTGGCCGCCCAGGTCCAGGCCGGTGACACGGTGGCCGTGGTGGGCGATGGCGCGGTGGGCCTGTGCGCGGTCATCGCCGCCAGGGAACTCGGGGCGGAGCGGATCATCGCCATGTCCCGCCACGCATCGCGGCAGCACCTGGCCCGCGAGTTCGGCGCCACCGACATCGTCGCCGAGCGCGGCGATGAGGGCGTGGCCCGGATCAAGGAACTGACCGGCGGGATCGGCGCGGACCGCGTACTGGAGTGCGTCGGCAGCGCCCAGTCCATGCAGCAGGCCCTGCACGCCACCCGCCCCGGCGGCAACGTCGGCTTCGTCGGCGTGCCCCACGACGTGCAGATCGGCGGCACCGAGCTGTTCCACTCCCACGTCGGCCTGCGCGGCGGCCCGGCCCCCGTCAGGCAGTTCCTGCCCGACCTGATCGACCGGGTCCTGTCCGGCCGCATCAACCCGGGCAAGGTCTTCGACCTCCAGCTCCCGCTGTCGCAGGTCGCCGAGGGCTACCAGGCCATGGACGAGCGCCGCGCCATCAAGGCGCCGACGGCGCGCCGGGCCGTTGCGGGCCGGGCGCGCCGTCGTCTCAGGTGTGCGGGCGGGTGGCATGGTCAGCCGCCTGCTCCTGGTGTGTGGTGTCAGCGGCGGGCGTCACCGTGACGATGGTCGCGGTCGCGGCCCCAGGACTCGTCGTCGATGAAGCGGCCGTGGTCGTTGCGCAGGGTGGCGGTGTCACGGTCGTTGTTCCACACGTAGTTGCGGCGGTCCTGGTAGAGGTCGGTGTCGGTGTCGCGGCCCTCACCGGTGTGGATACGGACCGTGGCGCGGCCGTCCAGGCGGTAGTGGTCGAACGTATAGGTGTGGCCGGAGGCGTCCTCGAGGGTCCAGCCGTCGAGGTTGACCGTGTGCCGGGTGGTGTTGGTGACGTCCACCCACTCCTTGTTCAGCGACCGGTTGGAGCGGTCGTCGCGTCCCGGGGAGTCGTACTGGACCGCCGAGATCTCCACCTTCGGGCGCTGCGGGCGGGCGTGGTCGGCAGCGGACGCCGGCAGCACCGCCACCGAGACCAGAGCGCCGGCCGCGAGCGCGGCTGCGGCCAGACGACGGGCGGTGACAGAAGCAGAAGCGGACAAGAAGTCCCCCAGAAGTACAGGCACCGCTCCCCCACAAGCGGCCTTCCGGCCGCCGTGGGAGTCGGTGCGGTGTGCGGGTGACGGCCGAACTGGCCGCACACCCACACCCTGCCCACCACACGCAGGAGTTGGGTAGAAAACATGGACTGCGTTACTGCTTGCCCATATTTCTGTGACTCTCGACTGCCTCATCCACGTATGCCACTGCACCCCATGTTGACGCCCCAGCACGATCCCGCCCCCGTGCAGGAGTTGGCCCCGCCCCCGCAGCCGCCACACCATGCCACCCCGACACCGCACGGGCCGTCACCCGAAAGTGAGTAACAGCCCACCGCGTTCGCCGCCTCGCCATCCTGGTCAGCACAAGCGATCATGACGTCCATCCATACCTGCCGCCCCTCAGGAAAACCGTCTCCGCGCGGCGGGGTCGGACGTTCAGGAGACCCGCAGGCGCGTGGCGGCGGGGCCGATCGCTCCGGGCCCGAACTTGTCGCGGATGCGGTCGCTGACCTCTTCGGCGACCAGTCGGTCCTCGCGCGTTTTGTCGAGGCTGATCTGCTGGGCGACCTGGTCGGCCCCGACCAGGTCCTCGCCCCGGAGAACGAGTCCGGTGAGGCGCCCTCGCTGGAGGCCCGCGGCATCGATGAGCCGGTACGCCACGGTCCTGAGGTCGTCGTCGTGCGCGGACGCCTCCGGCAGGCGGCGCGTCTTCTCCCAGGAGGGGCCGCCGGCGAACTTCAGCGTCAGGCCAGGCCGCGGGCCACCTGCCCGCGCCGGCGCAGCAGCAGTCCGAGCTGGCCGACCAGCTCGAGGAGTGCCGCGCGGACTTCGGCTCCGTCCAGGGTCTGTCGGGGGAAGGTGTGGCTGACGCTGCTGGAGGTGGGGAGAGATCGTGGGGTGACGGGGCGGGGGTCGATGCCGCGGGCGCGATCGGCGGCGAGGCGTCCGGCGCGGCCTCCGAGGATGCGCTGCACGGTGGCCGGCGGCAGTTCGGCGAGCAGGCCGACAGAGTCCACGCCGTATCCCCGCAGGACAGTCGCCTGGCGGGGTCCTCCGTAAATGGCAGGTCATCCGGCTGTTGCTGCCCATTCCGACATGGCCGGAGGGCTACCGCTACCGCGAACTGCTGGGATCCGGATTGCCTACCTACGTGACGTCGAGTCCCCGTCGCTCAGCCCCTGTCCCCAGGATTCCAGGCCGAGGCCCGTGCGGTGCGGTCAGGGCATCGTGGGTCGATTCCAGGATCTTCTCCGACAGCTCTGTGCCCGCCGTGGCCCGGGCAAGCAGGATGGCGCCGACCAGGGTGGCCACGATGGGAAGGCCGTCGTCGGCGTCGGTGGACATCCATGCGGCGAATTCCTGGACTCCGGCCGCGTACGTTTCGCGCAACTCTCCGGCTGTGGGCTCGCGAGCCATGTCCCCCGCGAATCCCGCGGTGGGACACCCGGTGCCGGGCTGGTCACGGTGCTCGGCCGACAGGTAGAAGTCGACGAGGGCGCCGCGCGCGGTGTCGTGATCGCCGTGGGTCGTGTCGAACCCTGCCAGGAGTACGTCGAGGTCCCCGAAAGCGGCTTGAGCCGCCTCGGCCACCAGGGCCTCCTTGGAGGGGAACTGCTTGTAGAAGCCGCCCGTGGTCAGCCCGATGGACTTCATCAGATCGGCGACGCTGATGCCGTTCACGCCGCGCTCCCGGAAGAGCTGGGAGGCCGCGGCGACCGCGCGCCTGCGGTTCTCGAGCGCCTGCGCCTGCGAAACGCGACTCATCAGCCACCTGCTCACGTTAGATAATTGAGTGTATCTATCGTACGCGAAGTGTCGGGCCGCCGGCAGTGGCGCCCTTGTTCCACACCCCTCTCCCCGCCACCGCACGACGAGGAACTCGTGCGCCCGCTCCGGGCTCCGGTCGCGGGCGGCGATCGACGGCGTCGCGGGCCATTGACCGAACGTCGTTAGATAGTTATCGTAATCTAAAGCGGGCCGACGCACTGGCCCACTCATCCGCGAGACCAGAAATGAGATCCCCCATGACCACGCAGATCAAGACCGCCGTCGTCACCGGCGCGTCCGCCGGCCTGGGTGCCGCCTATGCGCAGCGACTCGCCCACCGGGGTTACGACCTGATCCTGGTGGCCCGCAACGCCGCGCGGCTGGAGACCCTGGCGTCGGACATCCGCAGCCGCACCGGCCGTGCGGTGGACGTCGTCGCCGCCGACCTCACCGATGCGGCGCAGATCTCCGTGGTCGAGGAGCGCCTTCGGACCGACGAAAGCATCGAGGTGCTGATCAACAATGCCGGCGGTGCGCTGCTCACGCCGCTGGCAGGCTCCGACGCGGCGGCCTACGAGGCGCTGATCAGCCTCAATGTGACAGCGCTGACCAGGCTGACCATCGCGGTCCTGCCGGGGCTGACGGCCCGCGGGCGCGGCACGGTCGTGAACATCTCCTCTGCCATGGCTCTCAACATCCTGCCCGTCAGCGCCGTCTACAGCGGCACCAAGAGCTACGTGCTGACGTTCACCCAGGCCCTGCAGCAGGAACTCGCTGAAAGCCCCGTCGTGGTGCAGGCCGTGCTGCCGGGCGCTGTCCGCACGGATCTCTGGGACGGCTCCGGTGTCGACCTTGCGACGTTCCCCGACGAGATCGTCATGAACGTGGACGACGCCGTCGACGCGGCGCTCGCCGGCCTCGACGCCGGGGAACCCATCACCATCCTGTCGCTGCCGGACATCAGCGACTGGGAGTCGTTCGAGAAGGCACGTCAGACGCTCGTCCCGAACCTGTCACTGCGGGTCCCGGCCGACCGCTACTGCGGCTGACCACCGCTCCGACTCCCGACTCCCGTGCGGGAGTCCCTTTGTCACAACGGCACAGCCGCTGCCGCTGCCGCTGCCGCCCACACGACCGATGCGTCATGCGGCATGGGGGAAAGACCGACGCACTCGCCACCTTCCCCTCGCCCACCCGAACAGCCAGGGACCGGCACCGCAGCGGCGGCGGTCATGTGCGCGGCAAGCCCGTCCGCCCCGTCGACCGCCCCTCCGCGCAGTTGCCTTCCAAGGTGGAGGGACCCGGGCCCATCAGGCCGATCGGGCCGATCACCGCGTACGCGGTACTTCCGCCAACCCGCACCGCATCTCTCTCACCCTTCATTCGAGGAAACATCCATGTCGAACGCCCTGTGGAACCCAACGACCGTCGGTGAGATCTCCCTGCCGCACCGGCTTGCGATGGCCCCCATGACGCGCAACCGGTCCACGCCGGGCGGCGTGCCGACCGAGTTGAACGCCGAGTACTACGTCCAGCGGGCCTCACACGCCCTCATCATCACCGAGGGAACCCAGCCCAACGCCGACGGACAGGGCTACCTGCTCACCCCCGGCATCTACTCCGAGGAGCACATCGCCGGCTGGCGCAAGGTCACCGACGCCGTACACAAGGCCGACGGACGCATCATCATCCAGCTCATGCACGCCGGACGGATGTCCCACCCCGACAACACCCCCCACCACCGGCAGCCGGTCGCACCCTCGCCGGTCCAGCCGGCGGGCGAGATGTTCACCGCCACCGGGCTCCAGGAGATGCCGGTACCGCGCGAGCTGTCCACCGGGGAGGTCGCCACCACGGTCGACGACTTCCGGCGCGCCGCCGCTGCCGCCATCGCGGCCGGCGCCGACGGCGTCGAGATCCACGGCGCCAACGGCTACCTCGTGCACCAGTTCCTCGCCGACAACACCAACCAGCGCACCGACCGCTACGGCGGCTCCATCGACAACCGCATCCGCTTCGCCGTCGAGATCGCCACCGCCGTGGCCGACGAGATCGGCGCCAGCCGCACCGGCCTGCGGATCTCCCCCGGCAACCCGTTCAACGACATCGCCGAGAACGACACCCACGACCTGTACCCCGCCCTCGTCCGCGCCCTCGCCCCCCTCGACCTCGCCTACCTGCACATTGGAAACCACGGTGGCGACGACGAACTCCTGCACACCCTCCGCAAGCTGTGGCCGACCACCCTCCTCCTCAACCGGGCCGGCACCGACATCGCCACCCGCGGCAAGGACATCGAAGACGGCATCGCCGACGTCATCACCGTCGGCACCATGGCCCTCGCCAACCCCGACCTGGTCGAGCGTGTACGCACCGGCGCGCCGCTGAACACCCCCGATTTCGCCACCGTCTACGGCGGCGGCGAGGCCGGCTACACCGACTACCCCACCCACACCGCCTGACGAACCCCGGCCGGGCGCTTCGCCTCCGCGAGAAGAAGCAGCCGCTGCCCGGCGCCATCGCCAGACCCTGCTCGCCCAACCCGCCAGTTCGACCCGATTCCACAGTCCATCACCGGGGCGGAGCCGCTCCGTCCATCCACATTGGAGAAGCACATGTCCTCCTCGAACGCCGAAACCCAAGCGTCCACCGCCGACTTGCACCGGCTCGCCGATGAGTACGTCAAGCTCGTCAACCTGCGTGACCTCGACGCCCTGTTCGCCCTGTACGCGCCGGACTTCCGCAACCACGCCGCCGACGGCACCGCCACCGGCCTCGAGGAGACCCGCGCGGTGCTGGCGTCGTTCCTCGACGCGGTCCCCGACTTCGCCGCCACGCCGGTCCGTGTCGTCGCCGAGGACGATTGGTTCGCGATCAGCTTCATCCTCACCGGCACGAACACCGGGCCCTTCAACGGCACTCCCGCCACCGGCCGGTCGATCAAGGTGCTGGAGGTCCGCATGTTCAAGGTGGCCGACGGGAAACTCACCGACCACTGGGGCCTCATCGACCTGGCGACGCTCTTCGCCCAATTGCAGTCCTGAGCTGAGTCCAGACCCTCCCGCGCAGCCACAGGAAGTTGAGGAACAGGCAGACGTCCGTGATGTAGTTCCGCTTCGTCTCCCTCGTGCAGCCCCGGAACGGACTACTGCGCGTGTACAGGCTGAGGAGCTCGTCGACGCGGTAGTCCGGCGAAAGTACGCCGTGTCCGCGCGTTGGACGGCACCGAACGGACGCACCTCAACTCTGTACGGGGCCTGGCCGGGCGCGGACGGGCAGTGGCGCCCTGGCGCAGAGCCGCGTTTTCGAGGGTGAGCTGCCGGATGGCCTCTTCATACAGGGCAAGGGTGCGTCGCAGGTCGGTGTTCTCCTGCCGCAGCCTGTGCAGGTTCGTCTCCGTCCGCTCGCTGGTCGTCTCGCCGAGCGCGGGCGGGGCGGTCTCCGGGATGCGGGGGCGGAAGTGGGTGTCGATCAGGTCGCTGTAGTGGCGGTGGAAGGTGGCGTGCGGGATGCCGAGGTGCCGCTCGACGGCGCTGACGGTGGGGCGCCGTCCGGTGGCGGCGGCCTGGTCGAGAACCGTGTCGATGGCGGCCTTGACGGTGTCGGCGCCGGGCAGAGCGCGTTTCACAGCGTGGGCTCCGGGGTGTGGTGGATGAGGAAAGAGGCCGTCTCGCGGCGTTGTTCCTGGAGGCGGTGGCGTACGTAGGGAGCGAGGCGGTCGCCGTCGGCGAGGGTGGTGTCCAAGGCGGCGATATGCCCTTCCAGGGCCTGCCGGTTGGCGGCGGTGAGGGCGGCGTTGCGACAGGCCATCGGCTGGCAGTCGGCCATGACCGGTGCCTTGGCGGGACCGGAGGGCGTGCGGCACAGGGCACGGTCAGGGTTGTAGACGCAGTTATGGACAGGGATTGCGGCTGTCCGTTGTCCGCACTGCCGCGGAAACTGTGGCAGTCACGTCCTACCGATCGGTTGTGGAGCGATAGGTGGTCGCGGCCCAGGAGGTGAGGTGGCGCAGGGCTGAGCGGGAGGGGTGCCTGGTTCGGCGGTCCAGACCGCGAGCTGCTGTCGCTGGCGCAGGACAGGGCATTCCAGTCGAGGGGCAGATCGTCTGCGATCTGGTTGGTCATCCCTGCGGCCTCCGGCTTGGGTCTCGTAACGCCCCGGCCGGCTCCCCGGCCCGAGGTCGCGGCATCGCGGGGCCTTGGGGGAAGGCGTGCTCCACCGCGATCAGGTGCACGGGCTTGTCACTGCCATCGAAGCGGCTCATGGTCCTGCGGGACGAGGAGGAGCAGATTGACCCCGCCGCACTGAACGAGTTGGCGGGACGGCTGGCGGGAGGAGCCGTAGCCCTACCCGGAGGCACGGGCTTGGGGAGTAGGGAGAGGGCGTGCCTTGTGGGAGCGCCTTGAAGGCATGCTCCGGCAGATCGTCCAGCTGGACCAAGGTGGCCTCGTCGCCCCGCCATGCATGGCACGGAGCGGTCCGCGATCGTCATCACGGACCGCCTGGGGTGTCTCACAGGAGTGCGCTCACGGCTGCCACCGCAACTGCCGTCAGGGCGGCAGCCTGACGCTTCTTGTCGACGGCTGAGTTACTGCTCGTCTTGACGGATGAACTCGTCGAACTCGGGGCTGGTTCCCACAACGTCGAGGAACTCTTTGATCTCGTAGTCGATTCCTTCTTCCAGCGGGAGTTCGAGTCCCCGGACGAAGACCCGCTTAGAGGCGAACAGCGCGATCGACGGCAGGTCGGCCATCTCCTGGCACCACGCGACAGCGGCGTCGACGAAACCGTCAGCGGGCAGCACGGCGTTGAGCCAGCCGAGGCGAAGTGCTTCATCGGCGGTGAAGATCTTGCCGCGCAGGATGGCGTCGGCTGCGGCGCCCGGGCCGATCAGGCGCGGCAGCCGCTGCGAGCCGCCACCGCCGGGGGTGATGCCGAGCGTGACCTCGGGCTGGCCGAGCCACGCCTTCTCGGACCCGATCCGCATCTGACAGGCCAGTGCGAGTTCGTTGCCCCCGCCGGTCGCCCGCCCGCCGATGGCGGCGACGGTCGGCTGCGGTATGTCACGCAGCAGGCGGGTCAGGCGCAGCCAGGAGGGCATGCCGTCGGGTATTTCGCCTCGGCCTGCGCGTTGGAGGTCCGAGACGTCGCCGCCGCCTACGAAGATGTCATCGACGCCACCGGTCAGCATGACGACCTTGACCTGGTCGGTCTGCTGGGCAAGTTGCTCGAGGACGTCACCGAGGTCGGCTATGGAGGCGAAGTCGATGTAGTTGTGGGGCGGGCGGGTGAAGGTCAGCTTGGCGACCCCGCCGTGGTGTTCCACAGACCAGTGGCTCATATCTTCGGAACCTCTCTGAAAGATGAGCATAGGAAATATTTAAGGAAATGAAATATATGGGGGCATTACTTCAGCAACTTGATCACCTCTCTGGAAAAACCGTGCAGAAGGACGGATGACTGGCCTGCCCAGGGGTCTGGACCGCTGGAGTAGCGCCTTGGCGCAGTGGCCGCCGAGTCCCGGCCCGAGTGGGCGACGAGGTCAGCCGCAGTCACGTCCGCAGGATCCTGCCGGCGGGAGGGCGCCGGTACCGCACCCGGTCCTGGACCCGCTCGAAAGGCGCGAACTTCGAGGGAAGGGACAAGGACGAGCGGGAGAAGCCGTAGGCCTGTCCTGGATCAGGCGGGCCTCGAGTGCTCCGGTCATTCCGGGAGCGTCGCGCTGCCGAACCGGAGGTCGCGTGACGCGTCTTCGCGCGGGGCGGCGTCAGGCGCGCTCCAACTGGCAAGGAGGCCGAGGGCCTGTGCGGAAGCGGAACCGGGTTTGACGGTATACACGTACACGGTCTGGTCCGGGTCGCCGGGAAGGGACAAGGACTCGTGATGCAGGGTGAGCTCGCCGACCACGGGGTGGCGGAGGCGCTGCGTACCGTGGGAACACTGGGCCACTGTGTGGCTGGCCCACAATGCGCTGAACTCCGGAACCTTGACGAGGGCCTTGCCTATCAACTCGGTGAGAAGGGCGTCGTCGGGATGGCGTCCGGCTTCCAGACGCAGTTTGGCCACGACGCTCCTCGCGACCTGGTCCCAGTTCAGGAACAGCTCGCGAGCGGCAGGGTCGAAGAGAACGTAACGGGCGAAGTTGCGCTCCCGATACGGCAGCACATCCCAGTCGGTGACCAGCGCACGGCTCAGTTGGTTGGCGGCCAGCACGTCTTGCCGGTGGTTGGCGACGAAGGCTGGTGCGACACCGTTGAAGAGGTCCAGCATCTCCAGGACTTCTGGGCGTACACGCTGCACATGTGTCAGCGGACTGCCGGCACGGGTGGTGCGGGGCCGGGCGATGTCGAAGAGGTGACCGCGTTCATCGTCGTCCAGGCGCAAGGCGCGGGCGACAGCGTCCAGTACCGCCTCGGAGACTTTGGGGTGGCGGCCCTGTTCGAGACGGGTGTAATAGTCCACGCTCACGCCGGACAGTCGCGCGACCTCCTTGCGGCGCAGGCCTGGCACTCTGCGGGCGCCACCGTCCGGATTCACACCCGCTTCGCCGGGGCTCAGTCGTGCCCGGCAGGTACGGAGGAAATCTCCCAGCTTGGCGTTCTGCTCCATTCCTCTAGTATTCACGGGCTGCGGGGCAGCTGCGGGGCCCAGAGTGGCCCAGCTGGACCCAGGCTCATCAGCCCCTGCCTGGCTCCCGGTGTCCCCGGGCCTGCTCGTTGAGATAGCGGAACCGGGCGTCGCGGTCCGGATGCTAATTGCCCACAATGGTCTTGGTGTTGGCCTGCAGGCTGAGAGCCTTCCGCCCGCAGCAGGTCGGTGTCGGCGCTGACGCGGTGCCCGGCCCAGGCCAACTCTTGTGCAAGGGTGCGGTGGACTTCACCGTCCACCCGAGCGGCGGCCTCGGGTCACCCCGTACGTCCGGCTCAACCATCATCCTCGGCGCGTTCGGTCAGCTCGTCTGCCCCGCTAAGGACGTAGACCCGGCATCGACTCAGGTGGTCTCCAGCGGCGTGCCCTGGATCGACGACTTCAACTTCGTCTCCGAGAGGCCGGATGTGGTGTTCGCCGCGCTGAACGGAGCCGACCGATCGTGCGGACCGGCTGGCGGCTCCTGTGGTGATCGGCTCGTGGGGTCCGCTCAAAGGAGCAGGGAACCCGGCCCCGGCGCTCACCGGTCCTGGTGGCTGGCGGGGGGACTGGTGTGCTCGGTGATTTCGGTGGCGGCCCAGGTGGCAAGGAGCTGCAGGGCGTCGTGCTCGGGTGTGCCGGGGGCGGCGCTGTAGGCGGTGAGGGTCAGGCCGGGCTGGGCCGGCAGTTCCATGGCGTCGAAGTCGAGGGTGAGAACGCCGACGGCGGGGTGGCGGAAGGACTTGCGGCCGGTGTGGTGCAGGCGCACGTTGTGCCTGGCCCAGGCGGTGCGGAATTCCTCGCTGCGGGTGACGAGTTCACCGATGAGTCCGGTCAGCTCGCTGTCGTGCGGAGCGCGGCCGGCCTCGGTGCGCAGCAGGGCGACGGTGGTGTTGACCGACTGGTCCCGGTCGGGAAAGAAGTCGCGGCCGGCCGGGTCGAGGAACTGGAAGCGGGCGATGTTGGCCGTCGCGGTGGTGGGGTCGGGGAAGAGCGGGGAGTACAGGGCGCGGCCGAGGTGGTTGGCGGCGAGGATGTCCAGGCGGCCGTTGCGGATGAAGGCCGGGGAGTCGGTCATGGAGTGCAGGACGCGCAGGACGCTGTCGGGCAGGGGGCCGCGGGCACGTTTGCGCCGGGTGGGGCGTTTGGCGGCGGCGCGGGCCAGGTCGTGGAGGTGGGCGCGTTCGGCGTCGTCGAGCTGGAGGGCGTTCGCGAGGGCGTCGAGGACTTCCTCCGAGGCACCCGCGAGGTTCCCGCGTTCCAGGCGGACGTAGTAGTCGACGCTGACGCCGGCGAGCATGGCGACTTCTTCGCGGCGCAGGCCCGGCACGCGCCGGTTGCCGCCGTAGGCGGGCAGGCCCGCCTGCTGGGGGGTGATCCTTGCGCGGCGGGAGGCCAGGAACTCGCGGATGTCGCTCTCGGTACTCACGCCGTCCAGGCACGCCGGGTCGAGGAGCAGCGCCGTGTTCAGCGAGGTGAGGACTTTGTCGGGGTCCGGGTCGATCAGGGCGGCGGCACGCAGGGTGTAGCGGGTCAGGGAGGTCACGGCGGCGGCTTCGGGGCCCTTGCCGCACACGTCTCCGAGGAAAAACGCCCACCTCTTGCCGTCCAGAGGGAAAACGTCGTAGAAGTCGCCTCCCACGTCCCTTGGGGAGGCGGTGGCGTAGTGGCAGGCCAGTTCCAGGCCCGGTACCACCGGCAGTGCCGGCGGCAGCAGGGTGCGCTGGAGGGTGGA